>NZ_JBIAIN010000027.1:0-36152 GCF_042871445.1 Streptomyces sp. NPDC005794 | reverse complement strand
GAGCCCGGCTGCCGACGGCCCACTCGTACTGCGGATCGATCCCGACGGCACGGTCGTAATCAGCCAGAGCCTCCTCGTACCGGCCCATGGCCTCATACACCTGCGCCCGGCTGCCGTAGGCCCAGGCGTACTTCGGATCGATCGCGACGGCCCGGTCGAAATCGGCGAACGCCTCGGCGTGGCGCCCCAGGTTCCGGTAGGCGTCACCTCGGCTGCCGAAGGCCAGGACGAACAGCGGGTCGGCCTCCACCGCGCGTGTGCAGGAGGCGACCGCTTCCTCGTGGCGGCCCAGGACCCGGTAGGTCTCCCCGAACTCCGCATGGGGCCGTGCCGCGTCCGGTGTGAGAGCGACGGCCGCCGCGCAGTCCGCCAGCGCACCCTCCGTCTCACCCGCGCCCCGGCGTTCCGCGGCACGCACGGTGTACACCAACGCCCTTGCGGAGGGATCGAGTTCGGGCGCCCCCAGCAACAGGGTCAGGGCGACCGCGCCCGGCCTCTCTTGCTCGGCCGCGTCCTCGAGACGACGACCCCACGACGTGAGGACCGCCGAATCCGTGTCGCCTCCGGCCCGCCCGAGCGTCTGGGCCCAACGGCGCAGCGTGGCGACATCGAGGTCGACGGCCTGGGCACTCTGACAGAGCGCGTCGGGCAGGGCGCCGCGAGGATTCGCGCACAGCCGGTGGTACGTCTCGTTCAGCCGGTGCTCCCGCCAGGCGGTGTCCGCCCAGTGGTCTTCCGGGTCGGCGCCGAGGTCTGTCTCCACCACGGACCGCGCCTGCTGGAACAGGTCCGCCAGGCGGATGTGCGCCTGCTGCCACCGGGCGGGCGACCGGGTCCGCTGCAGCCGCAGCATCGCGGCACGTACGACGTCGTGGTAGCGGCAACGGCCCGCCTGGGGAGAGACGAAGGCCAGGCCGCGCAGCCACGCGTAACTCCCGGCCGCGGCCTCCGGGACGACCGCACGGTAGATGTCCTCGTCGATCTGCAGAGGAAGCGCACAGGCCAGCGCGGCCTCGCGCCGCTCCGTGTCCGGCTCCCACTTCAGGAACCTCTCGACCGCGGTCTCGGACGGATCGCCCAGGCCCGCACCCGTCCCCGGTTCGCTCCGGGCCAGCATGTCGACCAGCAGCGGAAGCCGGCCCGACAGGCGCAGGACCAGCTCGATGCTCGGCTCGTCGGTGACCCCGTGGGTGGCGAGCAGTGTGCGGGCCTCCTCCTCGGTGAACACCTCCAGGCACACCTCGGTGACCTGGCCCAGCCGATCACCCCAGACCCGGGTGTCCAGACGCAGCTGCCCGGACAGCACGATCTGCACGTTGACCGGCAGACCGCCGTAGTCCTCGCCGAAGGCCGTGTCGTGGAGCCACCGGTCGAGCACCGGCCCGGTCCGCTCGTACACGTCGAAGAACAGCACCACCCGCTCGCACCGTTCCGCGACATCGGCCAGGTCCTCCAGGAAGACCGGGGCGAGGACCGCGAGCGGATTCATCACCAGCTGCACGTCGTCATGGCTGCGCAGCCGCATGTTGAGGGCCGCCCGCACCCGGTCGGCGCCCAGCGCGACCTGTTGCGGATCGACCGCGCCGACGAACGCCCCGACCCCGGGCACCATGCCCAGCCCGACCAGGCCCACCTGGGCCGCGACCGTGCTGGACGGCGAGGCGGCCGGTGCGGTCGCGGCCTGGCCGCCCGAGGGGTCGGGCAACGGTGCGGGGACGGCGCTGTCCGCCTGGTGCCTGCGCTGACGGTAGGTCGCCAGCTGTCTGTCGAACCTCTTCAGCGGGTGACCTTGCCGGCCCAGCCGGGTGCTGACCGCTTCCATCGCCTCGAACACGTCATGCACGTCGTCGTCCACGTACGCCGTGACCACGGAGGCCTGCTCCCGCGCCGTGGCCTCCCACTGACGCACCAGGGTCGACTTCCCCACGCCACCGTTGCCGCGCACGTGGAAGAGGAACGGGAAGTCGGTCTCCTCCGGATCCCTGGCGAACGTCTCCCGGAAGACCGCCAGCTCACCCCGTCGCCCGACGAACTCCGTACGCTCGCGCCGCCGATTGACTTCCTGCCGCGACGGCCGCCGACCGGCCACATGAACCACCCCCCGGATCTCCGGACATGATGCCCCGCCGTCGGGAGTGCGGGGACGGAACGACCGAAGTGACCACGTGGCCGTCGGCCGCCGCCGGCACCCTCCGGAACACGCCTGAGGGGGCGCCCCTCGCGGAGCACCCCCTCGAACTCTCGAAGCCCCTGCCTACGCGGCCAGGTCCCTCTCGCCGGGCGCACCGCCGCGGCCGGAACCCGGGCTCGGCTCGGGAATCCCGTGCGACTCGTCCCGCCCGCCGGCGGCGACCGCCCCGCGCGAGCGGACGAGCCGGCCGACCGCTCCGGCGCGGGCCACGGCCCCCACCAGAGGAGTCAGCAGCATCATCGCGAGCGGGGAGAGGAGCAGGGCCACCGCCGTACCGAGAGCGAAGCCGCCGATCACGTCGGTCGGGTAGTGCACGCCCATGTAGACGCGGCAGAAGCCCTCCAGGAGCGCCAGCGCGATCGCCACCAGGCCGAACTTCCTGTTGGCCACGAAGAGCCCCACCGCGATCGCCATCGCCATCGTCGCGTGGTCGCTCACGAAGGAGAAGTCCGTCTTCCCCTGCACCAGGACTTCGAGACCCTTGTGGTCGTTGAAGGGCCGCGGCCGCTCGACGAAGCCCCGGATCGGGATGTTGATGAGCAACGCGATCCCGGCGGCGAGCGGCGCCCACACCAGCCCGGCGACCGCAGTCACCGAATCCTCGGTCGTCCCACGTCGGCGCACGCTCCACCAGCACCACAGGACCACCAGGACCATGGCGAGCATGATCCCGAATTCACCGACGAACTCCATGACCCGGTCGAACCAGGTCGGAGCGGCCTTCGCCAGCCCATTGATGTCGTAGAGCAGGCTGACATCGGGGTTCGACCCATCGAGTGCGAGTCCAGCCATCTGCCGCGGCCCCTTGCCTTGTCTGCTGCTGCGACGCACAACGGCGTGCGTCGCCTTGGTCTGACCCCCGTGGTCGGTGCGGATTCAGTGCCGCGCCACGCCATGATGCCGTCACGTCGGACTGGTCTGGGCAGTCGCGCCTGGTCATGTGCGCATGCTGTCCCAGTCCAGGGAACGGTCTGTCAGCTGCGTACGTTCCGTTCTCCACCGAATGATCACCATGACGTTATCGAAGAGAGACTCGTCGTCGCAGCTCAGGGCCCGGGCTTCACGGAGAGTTCCGGCCACGGCCGACTGCCCGTCAGCTTTCCGGAAGCGCGGTGGGGAGCGCCGCCGCCCCGTCCTTCGTGACCCTTGTCGCACCGAAGTAATCAGGGGTGTCGATCTTGTCGAACCGGATCACCGAGCCGGTGTACGGGGCGTTGATCATGTACCCACCGCCGACGTAGAGCCCCACGTGCCGGATGGCCCGCGAGTTGTTCAGATCGTCCGAAAAGAACACCAGGTCACCGGGGAGAAGCTCCTCCCGGGAGGGGTGCGCGCCGGCGTTGTACTGATCGTTGGCCACCCGGGGCAGCTCGATGTCGACCGTCCGGTACGCGGCCTGGGTCAGCCCGGAACAGTCGAACCTGCCGCCCTGATCGGCCGTGCCGTTCCCGCCCCAGAGATAAGGAGTACCGAGCTTCTTCTGCGCGAAGTAGATCGCCCCGGCAGCCTGCTGCGAGGGCTGCACCCTGCCGACCGGCTTGGCGAAGCTCTTCTCCAGGGAGCGGATGATCTTGACGTAGTTCTGTGTCTCGCTGATCGCGGGCACCCCGCCCGACTGGATCACCCGGTAGGCGCCCGCGTTGTACGCGGCGAGCATGTTGTCGGTCGGGTCGCCCGGAACCTTCTTGACGTACCCGGCGATCTCGCAGTCGTAGGACGCTGCGGACGGAATCGCGTCGGCCGGATCCCATACGTCCCGGTCCCCGTCCTTGTCCCCGTCGATGCCATGAGTGGCCCAGGTCCCGGGGATGAACTGCGCGATGCCCTGCGCGGCGGCGTGGCTCTGGGCGCGCGGGTTCCAGCCGCTCTCCTGGTACAACTGCGCCGCCAGGAGGGCGGGGTTGATGGCCGGGCAGAGATTCCCCCACTTCTCCACGAGCGGCTGGTACCGCGCGGGCACAGCCCCCTTGGCCAACCCGACAGCCCCGCTCGCCCCGGCGATCCCGGCGGCGGCGGAGTACGTACCGATGACAAGCAGGGCGATGAAGCACAGGCCCAGCCCGATCCCACCGCCGACGAACAACCAGTATTTCCGCACCCCCCAACCATCCCCCATCCGGGCGTGGTTCACGACGCGATTCGCTGGTGTGTACGGGTGGATGGGGGCATGAGGGGGCGTCGGGGGCGTTCACGAGGGGTCAGGGGGCGCCGGTGGACCAGAAGGGGGAGCGGATGTTGGGGCGGGGGATGGGGTAGACGCCCTCGTAGGACGGGCCGTTCGGCGGCGTGGTCGACTCGGCTACCCCGGACTTCTCGACGCAGGGGCTGTCCGCTTGGAAGAAGGCCTGTCCCTTGCCGCCGAAGCGAAGGCTCACACCGAACCCCTCCTTAGTCTGCGCGTAGATCGCAGGAAGATCCGCGCTATTGTTCACCGCCTTGATTTGGTAACCACTCTTCCTCCAGAGCCGATCCACCAGACCCAAGAAGCTTCCCCTGCGCTCAGCCGAAACAACGGTCATGACGGTTCGCCTGCGGGAAACATCGCAACTGCCCGTAGTAGTTGGCCCGTGAGCCCAGTTAACCTTCGGACTAATCTCATTTAATGCGGAGTCGAGGATAGCATCCGAACGATCAGCAGCCTCTTGCATATCCATGCCGAGTCGACCCTCGCTATTTGTTGAAATTGCTTCACCAGTACACGCAGCTAGCGAAAAACAGATCAGCGACAATGCCGACCACCGAGCCAAGCGGATCAACGCGGTTCCTCCATCTTGACTTCACGCGACCGACCGGCAGCGACTAGAGCAATACTATCTGCTGATACGGCATCCCTCTCGGGATCAAAATACTGCGAATGAGCGTCTGTCGAGAGTCCACGAGGGCCGATCGGCCGCGGACCGTCGTCCACTGGGAAGCGCCTCGCACCGAATGCTTCGCTGGCCGGATCCTTACCGAACCACAAGTCGTCGTCCCCTTGGTCCACAACACCTCCTACGATGTATCCATAGGGCCCCGCCATTGCACCAAGGGTCACCTGCTGCTTAGACGGAAGCTTCGTCACAACATCATTCTCAGCGGCACCCACGAATACGTGTCCGCTTCCCACCTTGAGGTCCTCTGCGTGATCGACACCCACCCCAGGACTACCTACAAGGACGATGTCAGCAACTCCAGGGATGCCACCCCCTTGCTGTGTTGCCGCCCCCACAGTCCGAGATCCGTACGAATGACCAATCGCCGTCAAGTGAGGGTTGTCAGCCTCATTAGTTTCCACGAGACCACCCATGAATGCATTAAAGGCACGCCCGCCTTCACTGGCTCTCTCTTCGCCCATCACGGCCAAACTTTCAATACCATCCGGTGTTTGCGGAGCGTCATAGCCCAACCAAGCGATCACTGCACTGGAATGGTCAAGGTCCTGGACAGCAATGGCTGTATCCCTGGCACGCTTGAGATCACCCTCAGCGAAATCTCTATCAAGCGACGTGTTCAACCCCGGCACATACGCCGCCACATTCTTAGCCGTATCAGGATTCCCGAACGAGACGATCGCCCGCCCGTTCCCCTCATCCCCGATGCCCAGCAGGAACATGGGCGGCTGTGTCCCCTCCCCCAGCTGCCGGTCGATCTCCCGCAGTCCCGCCAGCTGCGTCACCGACTTCTCGTCGTCCCGCCCCTCCAGCTTGCCGATCAGCAACTGCAGGTTGTCCCGGTTGGCCGCGTCGCGGACCAGGGCCGGAATTCCGTCCAGGTTCCCGATCTGGTCCGGGTACACCGCCAGGTACTCCTCGCGCTGTTCCTGGGTCAGCCCCGCCCACCAGTCCAGCCGTTCCGCAGGAGACGCGTCGCGCGGGATGGCGTCCTTGAGGTACGCCCCCGCCGCGTCCCGGACCTCAGACGCGTCGGCCGCCGCGTCCTTCCACGTGGAGTCCGGGACCTTCAGGCCCTCCTCCGCCTTCAGCCGGCGCAGGATCCCCGCATACCGCCAGTCGATCTCGGCCGCCGCCCGCACCGCCCCGGTCACCCGGTCCGCGATGTCCTGCGCCTTTGCCGCATGGGGGTTCGGCGGGACCAGGCCCGAAGGCGGCACCAGCCCCGCAGCCCCGCTCGACGACGCCGTGCCGCCCGTCAGCGGCGTACCGTCGATGAGCCCTTCGCCCGCCGCCGGATACGTCACCGATCCGTCCGCGTGCACCGTGAACTTCAACGCGGTGGCATCGTCCAGCGCCTGCGCCAGCACCCGCTGCTGGGTCCTCATCTCGTGGGCCAAGGAGTTCAGCGTCGTACGGACGAGCCCGCACTCGGTGTACACGTACTGGAAGTTCCGCCCCAGCTGCCGCAGCCGTGCGACCGCCGCCTGTGCCGCCTCGCCCTCCTGCGTGTCGCGGAGCCCGGTGAGCAGTTGCTGCTCGACGCGGTCCCGCGCCGCGTCGGCCCGGTTGCTCGACCTGCCCCACCCGTCGGCCGCGCCCTCCAGCTCGGCGCACTTCAGGTCCCGTAACTGCGCCCAGGTCAGCGCAGGTGTCGGCGTCACCGTTCGTCACCCCCGCCCGTCCTCACCGCGGCGAAGGACGACCTGACGGCCCCGTTCGTGGCGCCGTGCGTACGCGCGACGTCCCGCAGCCTGGCCGCCAGGCTGCCGCACTCGCCCTGCGCCGCATGGATCCGCCGCTCCCAGGACTCCCGTACGGCCGCGAGTTCCGCGAGGGCGGTCAGCCGGCCAGCCCCCGCCATGAGCCCCTGGTGCGCCAGGCTCAATTCGGCCCGCACCGGGCCCAGGTGGGTCACCAGCGCCTCCGCACCCCCGGCGGCCCGCAGCCACGGACCGTCGCTGTGCTTCAGCCTCGGCCCGCCTTCACCCCCGCTCGGCGGCGGCCCCGCCGAATCACTCAGCCCGCCCACCACGGCCATCCCGTCACCCCGTTCCTCGATCACGGAGCGGCACTGTGCCAAACGCGGCGTACCCGACACGCCGGGCGTACCGGCGGCGTGAGCCGGACCCCCGCCCCCGCAAGGAACCGCCCCGGCCGACATCACCCGAACGCGCGACCCGGAACCGACCGGAGGGAGACACCGTCCACCCCGACACACACCGGACCACCCGAAAGGGCCCCATGGCCACCGCGACCGCCACCCGCTTCCTCTACATCGCCCGGCACGGCGAGGCGTCCCCGGACGAGACCGAGTTGACGGAACAGGGCCGGCGCCAGGCCGCGTACCTCGGCGAGCGGCTCCGGGACGTACCGCTCTCCGCCGTCCACCACGGCCCACTGCCCCGCGCCACGGAGACCGCCCGGCTGGTCCACGACCGGCTCGGGCGTGACGTTCCCCTTCACTCCTCGGAGGCGGCAGGGGACTACGTCCCGTACGTCCCCCGCCGGGACGAACTCCCGGCGGACTCGGCGGACAGACTCCTCGGGTTCGTGGAGCAGTTCCCCGAGGCCGAACGCAGCCGGGGCCCGGAGCTGGCAGGCGCCGCGCAGGCACGGTTCACCGGGCCGGTGGACGGCGACGAACCCCGCCACGAACTGGTCGTCACCCACGCGTTCCTGGCCGCCTGGCTGGTTCGGGACGCCCTCGACGCACCCGCCTGGCGCTGGATGGGCCTCAACCACGCCAACACCGGGCTCACCGTGATCCGTTACGCCCCCGGCAGGCCCACGGCCCTCGTCATGGTCAACGACCTGGGGCACCTCCCGGCGGACCTCCGCTGGACCGGCTTCCCCCCGGAACTCCGCGCCTGAGCCGGTCCTGGCAGATGGATGTCCTCCGGACGGATGGTTTACGGGGCACTCTTCACGCAGTCCGGGGGCGGTGCGGCCCACTCTTCGTGATCATGCAAGGCGTGATCTCCCTACACCACAACTCATCGCGGACCCGCCGGTTGTTGATGGCCGCAGGGCTCGCCGCGGCGGCCCTCGCCGCCTCGCTGCCCGCCGGTACGTCGGCCCGAGCCGCCGCCCCCTCCGCATCCGTACCGCCGACCCGGCCGTCCACCGCCGCCGAAGCCCGCACCGCCGCCTGGCTGAAGACGCATCCGCAGGAGGCCGGCCGGTTCTTCCGGGACCTCCCCAAGGGAGGTGACCTGCACAACCACCTCTCCGGCGCGGTACGGACCGAATACCTCATCCAGCTCGCGGCCGAGGACGGCCTCTGCATCGACGCCACGACGACCGCCGTCGCAGCACCGTGCGTGACCGGCACCCGGCCGGCCGCCGACGCCCTCACGGATGCCGGGTTCCGGCAGGAAGTCATCCAGGCCTGGTCCATGCAGGACTTCCCGCAGGGCGAGTCGGGGCACGACCACTTCTTCGCCACGTTCGGGAAGTTCGGCGCCGCGACCTCGCACCGCGGGAAGATGCTGGCCGACGTGGCGGGCACCGCTGCGGCACAGAACCAGACGTATCTGGAGACCATGGTCAGCCCCGCCTCGGCAGGCGCCAAGCAACTGGCCGCCGACGTCGGCTGGGACGCCGACCTCGCCTCCCTGCACCGCAAGCTGCTCGCCGGCAGCCGACTGGACCAGCTCGTGACGACGGCGAAGCAGGAAGCCGACACCGCGGACGCCGAGTTCCGCGACACCGCGCACTGCGCGACCGCCACCCCCGGCCCCGCGTGCCGGATCACGGTGCGCTGGGTCTCCCAGGTGTCCCGCAACAGCGCCCCGGAACGCGTCTTCACCCAGATCGCCCTGGGGCTGCGCCTGGCCGAACGCGACCAGCGGTTCGTCGCCGTGAACCTGGTCCAGCCGGAGGACGGCGAGATCTCGCTGCGGGACTACCGCCTGCACATGCGCATGCTGAACTACCTGCACGGGGTCTACCCCGCCGCCCACATCACCCTGCACGCCGGTGAGCTCGTCCCCGGCCTGGTGAAGCCCGAGGACCTCACCTTCCACATCGACGACGCCGTACGCACCGGCCAGGCCGAACGCATCGGCCACGGCGTCGACCTCGTGCACGAGGACGACTGGCAGCGCCTCGCCCGCGACATGGCGCGCCGCCAGATCGCCGTCGAGGTGCCACTCACCAGCAACGCCCAGATCCTCCAGGTGCAGGGAGCCGAACACCCGTTCCCCGTCTACCGGAAGTACGGGGTCCCCGTGGTGCTGTCCACCGACGACCCCGGGGTCTCGCGCGGCGACATCGGCCAGGAATACAGCCGGGCGGCCCGTACGTACGGACTCGACTACCCGGAGCTGAAGGACCTGGCCCGGTCCTCCCTGGAGTACAGCTTCCTCACGGGCCGCAGCCTGTGGCGGCCCGACCCGGTCCGCCAGGGCTTCCGCCCGGTGGAGGAGTGCCGGAACCTGGACTCTGCACGCTGCGCCCGCTTCACCGCCCGTAACCCCAAGGCCGGCCTGGAGCTCCGCCAGGAACGCGCCTTCCGCACCTTCGAAGCGCGCTACACCGGCTGACCCCGGAGGGGGCGCGGCGTGGTCAGTCGCGCCCCCGCGAGGGATCCGGGGTGCTGTAGAGCGGGAACTCGTCCGTCCCGACGGCGATTCCGAGAGGCTCTGGCAGCAGGATGGTCTCGCCGAATTTGCCCCGCAGCACGTCCTGATATCCCCCGCTCTCCGGGCGCGTGTGAAGAGTCCACGTCCCGTGCCTGGGGTCGATGACAAGCAGAGAGGCGACACCCGCAACGGCGTACCAGTCGCCCTTTTGACTGATGCTCCTCGCCTTCTCCGACTGAGAGATGACTTCGACGGCAAGCTCCACGTCTCGTGGCTCAAGCAACCAGTCGTCGGACTCAAGAAACCCGGCGGGACACACGGTCAGGTCCGGAGTGACGTAGTCGTCGGCGTCATCGGGCATCTCGACCGAAACGGCCTCCGCCGCCACCAACTCCGGGGTCAGCTTCGGCCGGATGGCCTGCTCAAGCCGATAGATCACACCGGCGTGCTTGCCACGCGGAGTAGGAGACATCACCAGGCTTCCCCCCACGACCTGCACCCGCAGGCCTGTCGCTTCTTCGATCTTCTCGGCGACCTCGCGCAGGTTGCCCGGTCGCGGACGCAAGGGTGGCCAAACGGACACAGGTCTCGACCTCCGTGCCGGAGAGGGGGGTGCGGCGCCCACGGGAGCGGCTGAAGGCGCCACCTCATGTCCCGCGGTGACTTCACCGTACTGCCAGAGGTACTCATACGCTTCGGACATCAGGCCCCCTCCGGGTCATCGCGACACTCATCCATCACTCACTGTCACGATAGATCACCCCACTGACACTCCGGCCGGGCCGTGCACTCGACCCACAGCACCTTCCCGCCCTGCCCGGGCAGCCCGCCCCTGATCGGGTACGCGCCCCAGCTCTCCGCGCACTCCCGTACGAGATGGAGCCCGCGCCCCCGCTCGGCCAGCGCGCACGGCTCGTCCATGGCCCCGCCGCCGAACGGGGCCGGGATCACCGGATTGCTGTCCCAGACCCCGACCCGCACCCGATTCCGCCCCGCACCGCGCAGGCGCAGGGAGTACGGCGCCGAGGAATGCCGGAAGGCGTTGGTGACGAGCTCGCTCGCCAGCAGCTCGGCCGTGTCGACGAGATCCCGCATCCCGTGCACCAGGAGGACGGTCCGCAGAGTCGCACGGGCGATCCCCGGAGCACGGGGATCCTGCGGAAGTTGGAGGGTGTACGCCCAGGGCGGCGTTACGGTGGCCAGAGCCATGGAAGTCTCCGTTCACGGAGGAGCGGTGGGGATGTGCGTGTCGCATGGCCCGGTGACGAGGCCGCTCCGTCGAGCGGGGTACTTCCGGGCGGGTGGCCTGAGACCCAAGGTAGCGATCGTTGACATAAAATATTTGCCAGATCGCCAATCGCTTGTGTTGTCCACCAGCGCGAGGGACATGCCCACTGTGCGTGCGAGTAACGGAAGTTGACGATGGCAGCCAGAAACGCACCCAGTGCACGACGCCAACGGCTCGGGATGGAACTACGAGGCCTACGCGAACAAGCGGGCCTCACGGCCACGGAGGGCGCACGCCTCCTCGGCATCAGCCAGGCTCAGTTGAGCAACATCGAGGCGAGTCGCTTCGGGGTGAGCGCAGAGCGCCTGCGCGTCATGGCCGTCAACTACCGCTGTCACGACAGTGCTTACGTCGGTGGTCTGCTCGATCTCGCCCGAGACCAGAGAAAGGGCTGGTGGGAAACCTTCCGGGAGGTATTGCCGACCCCCCTGCTGGACATTGCCGAATTGGAGTGTCGTGCGACCGCACTGCGGTCTGCCAACACCGCTCACATCCCAGGGCTGTTGCAAACGACAGACCACGCGCGCGAGCTCTTTCGGCAAGTCGTACCGAAGTTCTCCCGTTCAGCGATCGAGCACCGAGTGAATTTCCGGCTACAGCGCCAGAGCATCCTCGACCACCCTGTGTCCATGACGTACCACGCAGTCATTCATGAGGCGGCTCTCCGCGTACCGGTGGGCGGCTCCGCCACCGCACGGAACCAGCTCGTCCACCTCCTGGAGCAGGGCGAACGCGATCACGTCACTATCCGGGTGATCCCGTTCTCCATCGGGGCATACCCCGGGTCCGGCCAGACGATCCTCTACGTCCACGGATCGACACCCCGTCTCGACACGGTGTCCCTGGACCAATCCCACGGGCCCGTACTAGTGGAATCGGAGAAGGGTCTGAACGCGTACCGCTTGCTCCTTGACCGTATGGCCGCAGTCGCACTTGAGCCGGCTGAATCGCACGCCTTCATCGAAGAGATCGCCCGCCAACTCTGAAGGGGTCCCGTGAACACCGACGACTGGCAGAAGTCCTCCTACTGCGGCCAGGGCGAGTCCTGCATACACATCGCCGCCGACCAAGGCACCGTCGCCCTCACCGAGAGCAGCGACCCCAGCGGCGCGACACTCCGGACCAGCCCCGCCGCCTGGGCCGCGCTCGTCCGTACCGTCAAGGAGGCGCACAGCCGTGGCTGACCTGCCGCCGGACCTCACCTGGACCCGCGCCGCCCCCGAGGACGCGCAGGGCCCCGGGCCCTGGATCGAGATCGCGTTCGGCCCCGGAGAGCTCGTACACCTCCGTGAGACCGGCGACCCCGGCACGGTGGTGACCACCACCGTGCAGAAGTGGGAGGCGTTCGCCAAGGGCGTCGTCGCCGGCGAATTCGACCACTTCACCGAGAACGACGCCAACGAGAGCCCTCCACAGCAGCATTGATGCTCTGCAGCGGACGCCCCGTTGACCTGGTGACCGCAGCACCTCCTCCGGGGGGACCGCACCTGCACACCCTTCGCGACGTCTGCTGGCCCCCGCAGCCGGCTTACAGACGACCAGGGGCCCGCCGCCCGCGAGTATGGCCCGCAGCGCTGTCGATGTGCGCCGCCGCGGCATGGCCGAGGGGGTAGGCCTTCTCGACCGGTATGCGCAACGTGCCCTGAGAGAAGAGCCGGGCGGCCTCGACAATGGCGTCCGACAGGTTCCCGGCCTTGGCGGAGAACTGCGCACCGAGCCTGATCGAGGAGGTCGTTCGCGCACTCGGCTACCGGCTGCTGACAGTCCACGCAGTCGTCGGCGCGTCGCCCCACGATCGTCGCACGCTCCCCGGCGTTGACATCCGCAGTATCTCCCGCCCTGCTCCTTGTCTCCGGTGATCACCGGAGACTGCGGGCGGCCGTCCTCGATCACGCGGGTGGCCGCGCCGGGACGGCTGGTCCTCGCAGCGTGGGAAGCACTGACCTCCTCGGTGTGCGCACTGGCCCGCTCGGACATGAAGCGCTTGGACGCCGGTCGCGATCGCGTGGTCCCGGCGGGTGATCAGGCTCCAGGAGGGGACGCTGCGGAAGGTCTCGTCAGTACTGGCATCGGAGACCGCTCGGGTGTTGGCGGGCCGCTGGGCTGCTGGGCCGGCGTCCGTGGCCCTGTCGACGTCGCCGGCGAAGACCTCCCGGAAGTGGGCCGGGACGATGAGGGCGTCCGTACCGTCTCGCCTTCGCGAGGATGAAGCCGGCGACGTAGACCAGGGCCTTGACATCGGGGTCCGAGGTGGCGACGTTGGCGATCACGGCACCGGCGTAGGAGTGGCCGACCAGCACCACGGGATCGTCGACGGTGAAGAGGTAGCTGGAGACGTAGGCGGTGTCGCTGGTGAGCCCTTGCAGCGAATTGGCGATGGCCCGCACGGGGATAGCCGTCCTCGCACAGTCGCTCCATCACACGCGCCCAACTGGTGGAGTCCGTTCACGCGCCGTGGACGAGGACGGCGGTGGGCTTGGGCTGGGGCTTGCAGCTCACAGAACTGCCGGGTCGGCACTGGGGATTCAGATGGGCCTGCACGACGTGTACGACCGCTTCGGCACGTTCGAGGTCACGCCACGGTGCGGGCTCGGTTCAGCCGGAGTGCCGTGGAGATGTCGCCGCCGACACCACAGGCACGACTGCCTGAACTCTCGCGTGACCGCCATCGACGGACAGGGAGGCTCGCTGCGCATCGCCAAGTTGCACATGGGGGGGGGTGACCAGGTCGCCTTGCGACAGACAACCTGGCCGCCCCCTGGGCACGAGAAATCAGGCCGGATTTTCCGCTGACCAAAAATCGGAGTGGACATTGGGGCGAGGAATCTCGACACCCTCGTAGGCAGGGCCATTAGGCTTGGCAGTGGGCTCGGCCACCTGGGACTTCTCCACACAGGGGCTGTTGACCTCGAAACGCGCCTGCCCCTGGTCAGCGATCACCAGCGAAATACCAAACCCCTCAGATGATTTAGCGAAGAATGCAGGAAATTCTTTATCCTTCCTCACCGAATAAATATCGTAACCACTCTTTTTCCAGGAGCGTTCGACCACACCAAGAAAGCTTCCGCGTCGCTGGTCGGAAATAATCGTCAGAACGGTACGCCGTCGAGTCACATCACAACTGCCAGTCGAGTTCTGATCGTGAGCCCACTGAACCCCTGGATCAATTGCCGCCAGCGCCCCATCCAACATGGCATCCGAATGTTCGGCCGCTTCCTGCATGTTCATCTCGACCACCCCCTCATCCTTACTAAATACCCCGCACCCGGTGGTCAACATTCCTGCAAGCACAATGCTCCAAGCCCATCGCGCGCCACCCATCATCGCCACTTCTCCGTTTGAATTCTATCCGGTTGCCCCGCGACGATCAGTGCGATATTCTCCGCAGACACTTTATCCTTCTCCGGCGTGAAGTACTGAGAATGGGCGTCAAACCCACCCGCGTCAAGAATCGGGTGCGGTCCGTCGTCAACTGCGAAGCGCTGCGCACCAAACGCCTCGCTAGCTGGATCCTTGCCGAAGTGGACATCATCATCTCCTTGGTCGGCAATGTCGCCCGCCAAGTAGGAAACAAAGGGCCCCCCGCCATGGCCAGGACCCCCACAGCACTCTGCTGCTTAGAGGGAAGCTGAGTCACCGGATCGTTGTCGGCCGCTCCGACGTAGACGTGGCCCTTACCCACACCGAGATCTTCTGCCTTATCAACACCCACGCCCGGACTACCAAGCAGGATGATGTCGTCTACAGCCGGAATTCCGCCGTCCTGTCGGGCCGCCGTGCCGACAGCGAGCGAGCCGTAGGAGTGGCCGATCGCCGTGACATGCGGGTCTTCATTCCGATTTGTTACGCCCAGGCCATCCATGAATTGATTGTAAGCGGGAGCTCCCGCTTCAGCACTGCTGGTACTTGCAACCGTAGCGATATTCGGGGCGTCATAACCGAGCCAGACGATTGCCGAGCTGGACGAGTCATACCCTCGCGCTCCTACCGCTGTATCCAGGCCACGCTGTAATGTGTCATCGACAAACCCCGTATCCAGCTTGGTCCCCAACCCCGGCACGTATGCCGACACATTCCGCGACGTATCCGGGTTCCCGTACGCCACAATAGCGCGGCCGTTTCCCTCGTCCCCGATCCCCAGCAGGAAAGTCGGAATCTTCGAGGGCTCACCCAGTTTCCCTTCGATCCCACGGAGTGCGTCCAATTTCATTCGGGCATCCTCGCCCTCCTTCCTCGCCAACTCATCGATAAGGACCGGAAGGTAATTTCTGTTCGCCTCGTCCCGCACCGTGGCCGGTATCCCGTCGAGACCGCCAACGAGTTCCGGGGCGACGTCCAGGTACTCCTGCTGGCGCTCCCCAGAGAGGCTGTCCCACCACTCCTTGCGCGCGGCAGGCGATTCATCCCAAGGGACTCCCTGAGCAAGGTACTTGGAGGCACCGGAACGTACACTCGCTGTGTCCTGGAAGACGTCGTCCAGAGTCGCCTTGGTGACATCGATCCCCTTGGCGGCCTTGAGCTTGTTCAACACCCTCGCGTAGCGGTCGTCAATCTCCGTGGCCTGCCGCACGGCACGTGCGATGAGGTCCGCGATTGCCTCGGCCTTCGCCGCGTTCGGGTTGGGCTTGAAAGTCCCTCCGGGCAGACCAGGCCGCTCACTCAGGCCGGGCGCTTCCAGCGGAAGCCGCGCGCTGCCCTGGGCGGAACCGCCCGGATGCTCCTGCTTGCCCAGCAGCGTCTCACCTACCGCCGCCGGATAGCTGACTGAACCGTCCGCATGAACAGTAAACTTCAGGCTTGCCGCATCCTCCAGTGCCTGCGTCAGCTGCGTCTGTGGGCCGGCCAGTTCAGCGGCCAGGCCATTCAATGCAGTGCGGATCAGCCCGGCCTCCGCGTGCACATACTGAAAATTGCGACTCAGTCGCTTGAGCCTATTGATGGCAGCTTCCGCAGAGTCACTCTCTTGGGTCTCGCGCAGCTTCGCTGTCATCGCTTTCTCGACCCGGACCCGATCAGCATCTGCTCGACCTGAGATCTCGTGCCAGCCATCGCTCGCGTCTTCGAACTCCTGCCGCTTCAAGTCCCGCAGCCGTTGCCAGGTCAACATCACTCCGGTCACCGACGCTCATCCGCGCCCGCGTCAACGGACTTGATGGACTTATCCACAACAATCTCGCTCTCGCCCATCTCCCTGGCGACCTTCGACAAGGCTCCCCCCAGGTAGTCGCACTCACCCCGTACAGCGGCCAGCCGCTCGTCCCACGATTCCAGCACGGCAGTCAGCGATGCCACGGATGCGAAACCCACCGCGCCGGTTGCCACGCCTGCGTGTGCGGGACGAAGGCGACTGCGGCTCGTCTGGGTACTGGTGCCCAAAGTGCTGGCAGTGCCGGATGCGCTGGTCCACGGCCCACCGCTGTGTTTCAGACGGTCCGTACCTCGGCCTGTACCTGATTCACTGCCTGACGATTCAGGTGCAACCCCGGCCAGCGACATCCGCGCTCCAGCCCCTCCAGTCGCTTCTGCCTTGAGCTGTTCCCACTCGTCCCAGGCCATCTGTGACTCCACCCCCACGTACTCCGCAACGCGGCACCCGCGTCATCGCATTGACGCTAGCTCACCGACCTCCTCCCTGACGGAATGCAAATGGAGATGCCGAGCACCAGAGATGGGCACCCATAGCATCAATTGCGCGGCCTTAACAAGGGCGAACAACCTCAGATATTCCTCGGAATCACAAGGGCCGGCTCACGCCAGGGTGGAGCACTGCGCTGTCGGGCAGCGCCACGTCCCCAGGCAACCGCCCGCCGGGCGGCCCTGGCCCTCCCGGACGTGAGTCACGGCTACCCCTTCACCCCGGGACTCGACGTGTACAAGGTCGCGGGCAAGGTGTTCCTGATCGTCACAGACGACCCGGACGATCAGCATCACGGTCAAGTGCGAACCCGAACACGCCCGCGCGCAAGAACGCGGCTACGCCTCCATCACACCGGGCCGCTACCTCGACAAACGCCACTGGATCACACTGGGGCAGGGACCCGGCATCACCGAGCGGCTGAACACCGACGCGGTCGAGCTACGTACAGGGCCCGGTCCCCGCTCTCGACACCGCCCAACTCGACCAGTCCCACGGTCCGGTGTTCATCGACTCCGAGGCTCAACTGGCGCAGTACCGGCTGTTGCTCGAACGACTCGATGCCGCCGCCTTGCCGACGGAACAATCGCGAGACCTCATCCACGCCATCACTCAGGAATTGTGAGGAACCGAAGATGACCACACCCGACTGGCAGAAGTCCTCCTATTGCGCGCAAGGCAACTCCTGCATACACATCGCCGCCGACCAGGGATCGGTCGCCCTCACCGAGAGCGGCGACCCCAGCGGCGCGATACTCCGGACCAGCCCGCACGCCTTGGCCGCCCTCATCCGCACCGTCAAGGAGACCCACGACCGTGGCTGACCTGCCGCCGGACCTCACCTGGACCCGCGCCGCCCCCGAGGACGCGCAGGGCCCCGGGCCCTGGATCGAGATCGCGTTCGGCCCCGGAGAACTCGTACACCTCCGTGAGACCGGCGACCCCGGCACGGTGGTGACCACCACCGTGCAGAAGTGGGACGCCTTCGCCAAGGGCGTCGTCGCCGGCGAATTCGACCACTTCACCGAGAACGACTCCAACGAGAGCCCTCCACAGCAGCATTGACGCTCTGCAGCGGACGCCCCGTCGGCCTGGTGACCGCAGCACCTCCTCGGGGGACCGCACCTGCACACCCTTCGACGCGGTGGGGATCCGCGACGTGGCCGCCGAGGCCGACGTGGCCGTGACCACGCTCTTCTCCCACTTCGCCTCGCCGGCGACCCCGGCCTGCTCACCGGGCGGGGCCGAACACCGTCAGGAGGACGGAGCCACGGGCGGCGGGGGCGGCGGCAGCGGCGGGAAGGGCGGCGGAGACGGCACCCGTGGCCGCTGGACCGCAGGAGCTACCGGTGGGGGCGGAGGCGGCCCGGACGGAAGCCGGCCGGGCCGTCGGCGCTGCGGCTGCGAGGCAACCGGCGGCGGTGGAAGTGGCGGCGGGGGCGGAGGCGGCTCGACCGCCGGCAGCAGCGGCCCACCCGCGCGCAGCCGGGCGATGGTCAGCTCGTTGCGGCGGCGTGCGAGCGGGGCGTCGTCGCGTTCGAAGACGAGCTGGGCCGCCCCGCCGACGAGTGCGTGGACCGTCAGCAGCCGGTAGCCGAGCGCGCGGGCGATCTGCTCGATCCGGCGTTGCTTCTCGTCCGTGTGCCGGCCGGACCTCACCTCGACGCGACCACGGCCGTCGAAGCGCGAGCGTACGTCGTCGTCCACCTGAATCCGCCCCTCCGAGAAGGATCAGCGGCCCCCCGAGCCGCGTCGCCCCACGATCGTCGCACGCTCCCCGCCGTTGACATCGGCGAGAGACCGTTGCTTGGCTGGGAAGAACGAGGAACAAGCGCTTACAGGCCGGACTTTGGAGCGTGCTGGTGAAGCTCTCGCGTCGTTCCGCACTGTCCGTGATCCCCGCAGCCACGCTCTGGGCGATGTCCCAAGCGCTGCGCGCCGAGGCCTCGCCCCGGCGCGATCCGGCTGCCGGTCCGCGTTCTTCGGCGTCGTCGGACGGCATTCCGGCCCGCCTCCTCCGGAACACCGTCGCGGTCTTCGCCGGCACCGCCGAGTCCAACGCCCGCCCCGAGGTCGCGCCCAAACTCGCCGCCCTGCGGGCAACGGCGCGCGCCCGGCTCACCGCGATGGACGGGGCCGGGCAGGGCGAGCTCTTCGCGGGCGTACCGCTCGGCACCAGCGACCCCAACCTGAGCGCGTCCTACCATTACCTCTACGAGATCGCGCTCGCCACCTGCCTCCCCGGAGCCGACGGCACGAACGACACACCAGCGGTCCGTCGCCGCGTCCTCGACGGCCTGGTCCGGCTCCACGACGACTGGTTCGGCGACCAGTCCAAGGGGTACTACGGCAACTGGTTCCACTGGGAGATCGGGATCCCGGCCCACGTGACCAAGACCCTGGTCCTGCTCTGGGACGAGATCGCGGCATACCGGCCGGAGCTCACAGCGACGTACATCGCCTCCATGGACGCATACCTCCGCAACGGCAAGAACGGCGACGTCGACCTCGACTCCCGCTTCCACACCGGCGCCAACCTCGCCGACATCACGACCAACCGGATCCTCCAGGGCGCCCTGCTCGGTGACGAGGCCCGCATCACCAAAGCCCTCGCCGACCAGCTGACGGTCTTCTCGACGATCGACCCCTACCAGCCGCGCCACGGGGTCACCGACGGTTTCTACGCCGACGGTTCCTTCGTCCAGCACGCCTCCGTCGCGTACACCGGCTCCTACGGCAAGGCACTGCTCACCCGGATCGTCCAGACCGTCAAGATCCTCGACGGCACCGGCTACGTCCCCGACGACAGGTTGGTCGGCGTCGTACGGGGCTGGGTCGTCGACGGCTTCGCCCCGCTGATCTTCGAGGGCTGGATGATGGAGATCGTCAAGGGGCGCGCGGTCTCACGGACCGGCACCGGGTACGCGGACGTCACCGCCGTCGTGGAGGCCGTCGCCGACCTCTCCGCGTACACGACCGGCAGCGACGCCGAGGCCCTCCAGGGGTACGTGAAGTACGTCCGGCAGACCTCGAAGGCGAGCCTCGACACGACGTCCTTCGTCTCCCCGGTCAGCATCGCCCGCTACGCCGACATCCTGAACTCGCCCGTGCCCGCCCGCGATCTCGGCCCCGCCGCCTCCCACACCGCGTTCAACGCGATGGACCGCACCGTCCACCGCCGCCCCGGCTACGCCTTCGCCCTCGCCCGCAGCTCCGACCGCATCAGCAGGTACGAGTACATGAGCGGCGAGAACCTGACGCCCTGGTTCCAGGGCGACGGCGCCCACTACCTCTATCTCTCCGGCACGGACCAGCGACAGGCGTTCGGCGTCGACTACTTCACCGCTGTCGAGCCCCACCGCCTCGCCGGCGTCACCGCCCCCGCCGAGACGCGACGCACCGTCCCCGAGCTCTACGGCACCCTCTGGTACGACAACCCGGAGCGCGGCTTCACCTCCTCCTCCGAGTCGCAGAACACGTACGTCTACTTCCCGCGCGGCACCCAGGCGTTCTCCGGCGGCGCCCGCCTCGGCGCCTACGGCGTCACCGGTCTCGTGCAGTCCGACGACGCCGCGTACGCCGCCCAGCAGGCAGGCACGCTGCCCGGGGACTTCGTCGCCTACCGGGCGGCGGGTGCCACCAGGTCCTGGTTCATGTTCGACGACGAGATCCTCGTACTCTCCGCAGGTGTGACCGGCCTGGCGGGCCGCGCCGTGACCACGGCGGTCGACAGCCGTATCACCGCCCCCTCCTCCCCCGTCGCCCTCACCGGCGGTCTCCGCGACGGGTCGCCGTGGCAGCAGGCCGGGTCCGCCCCGCCGGCCTGGCTGCGGTACGCCGACGAAGAGCAGCAGACCTCGGTCGGCTACGTCTTCCTGTCCGGCCCCCCGCCGGTCGCCGCCCTCGCCACGGTCACCCGCAGCCGGCGTCTCGTCCGCCTCACCAACGCGGACACGGCGGTGACCAAGCAGGTCTTCACCCTGTCCTACGAGCAGGCCGCCGGAGAGCGGCCCGCCTCCATGGCGCACGCCCTCGTCCCGAACGCCTCCGCACAGCAGTTGGCGTCCTACGCCCACGGCGGCCCGCTCACCGTGCTGTCCAACACGGTCCGCCTGCAGGCCGCAGCACACACCGGCCTGGGCATCACCGCAGCCAACGCCTTCACCCCGGGCACGCACCGGGCGGGACGCCTCTCGGTCGACGGCCCCGCATCGGTCATGCTGCGCCGGACAGCGGGCGGCGCGTACTCCGTCGCGGTGTCCGACCCCACGACGACGCGGCGCACCGTATCGGTCACCCTCCACGGCCGGCCCCTGCGGCGCGTCTCAGCCGACGCCGGGGTCCGCGTCCGCCACGTCCCCGGCGGCACCCGCATCGACGTCACGACCCACCACGCCTACGGCGGCAGCTTCACGGCGACGCTGACCGAAGGGCCCTGCAGGCGAGACGTACCGGCAGGAGCTGAGGACAAGCACCGCGGATGAAAGAATCCGATGATGCCCTCACCATCGGAAACGATCACCGCATCGGCCTCCGGCACCTGGACTCTCGGCGACCTGACGGTCAACCGCCTCGGCTTCGGCTCGATGCGCCTCCCCCAGAACGGCACGGCGTTCGCCGACGGCCCATCCAGCGACCGGGACCGCGCCCTGCACGTCCTGCGCCGCGCCGTCGAGCTCGGCGTGAACCACATCGACACCGCCGCCTTCTACTTCTCGCCGCTGCGGTCCGCCAACGAGCTCATCAACAGCGCGCTCGCCCCGTACGCCGACGACCTGGTCATCACCACCAAGGTCGGCCCCGGACGGGACCCCTCCGGCGCGTGGACCTGGGCCACTCCGGAGCAGCTGCGCGGCCAGGTCGAGGAGAACCTGCGCCAGCTCGGCCGTGACCACCTGGACGTGGTGAACCTGCGCCTCGCCAGGAGCCAGGCCTCCGCATCGGTCGCCGATCACTTCGGCGCGCTGGCCGAACTCCGCGAGGCCGGACTCATCCGCCACCTGGGCATCTCCCACACCACACCGGAACAGGTCGCCGAGGCCCGGACCATCGCGCCCGTCGTCTGCGTACAGAACGCGTACGGCATCGAGTCCCCGGCCGAGGACCATGCCTTCCTGCGCGCCTGCGGTGACCAGGGCATCGCCTTCGTACCGTTCTTCGCCATCGCCGGCGCGGGGCGCGAGGAAGGCTCGAACGACGCCCGGAGCGAGGCGGTGCTGACCGTCGCCCGCAGCCACGGGGCGACGCCCGCCCAGGTGCGGCTGGCCTGGACGCTCCACCAAGGACCCCATGTACTGGCCATCCCCGGCACCGGCAACCCGGACCACCTCGCCGAGAACGTGGCCGCCGGGGCACTCCGGCTCAGCGAGGAGGACCTCGCCCTCCTCGCGCCATGAACGGGGCCCGCACCCGGACGCCTGGCCGAACGCACGGACGGGTGCCGGCCGGTGCCATCGACGTGGCCGCCGACCACGAGCTGGACATCACCGTCGCGGCTGACCGCAGCCGGCGATGGAAGGACGAGCGGTCGTTCGCCGAGTCGAGGGCGTTCCCGTTCGACGGCCCCTGGGCGACTTCAAGCCACCGCCCCGCTGGACCACCCTTCGCCGGGACCCCTCACCCGTACGCACGGTGCTCGCTCGCACCGCGCTCCGACCGTCCGAGGCGCGAGGCCTTCCCCGCACGGAGCCTGATGACGCGTCGAGGCGAAGCCACCGGCGCGTACACGGCTCTCGAACAGCGCGTACGAATCCCCCGCGTCCCGTGAACGCGCCAACCTCACCGGGGCCCATGACCACCGTCATTGCTAGCCGTCACACCCCGTGATACACAGAGTAACCATGCGAGTAACCATGCATATGCGGGCGAATTCGGATGCGAGTCGCAGGTCAGGGCAGCTTCTCCGGTCAAACGTGCGAGATCCGGGTAAAGAGACCCGGGAAGGCGTCGTGCGATGCCGGTTTCATCAGCGAAGATAGAGGCTGACCCGTGTCGCACGGCACGGGCAGCGAACTACCCAACAGGGGCGGTGACTTACATGATCCTGGCAGCTGAAAAGGGCGACATCACCACCATCATCGGCGGAATCGCCCCGAACTGGGGGCCGTTCGGGACCCTGGGCAACGAAGCACGCATCATGATCGAAGTGGTGATGGCGGTCGCCATCCTGCTCTGTCTCGGTATCGCGATCTGGGGTGCGGCGAAACAGCGCATCGGCGCGACGGCGCTGCGCGACACCTTCAGCGCGGAACAGGGCAAGGGCCTCATCGTGGCGGGGCTGACCGGCGTCTTCATCATCGGATCGCTGGGCACGCTGTTCACCATCGTGTACGGGATGGCCGTCTGACCGACAGCCAGCCCCACAGCCCTGCCCCCGGGCACGTCCCAGCCCCCGTCCACCCCCACACCGTCCGTTCGTCGTGCCCACCGGCAGAGGTTGCGTCCCCTGATGTCGAGTCACCACACCGCGCTCACGCGGAAACCAGCAGCACTACCGTCGTACTACGCGGAACTGCACACGGCTGAGGGGGCGGGCGCGGCATGAGCCAGGGCGATGAGCGCGGCTACGGCGGCAACGAGCCGGGGGGCCGCACGGAAGACGCGTACAGCACCCTCGGCGGCACGCGCCAGACGCGCACGCGACTGCCCGGCGGTGACGACGGCGACGGCTACGGCCGCCGGCCCGCACGGAACACGCGCTCACTGGTCATGGTGGTGGGCGTGGTGGTCCTGCTGATCGCGGCGATCGCGTTCGCGAACCAGGGCGGGGGCGGCGCGTCGGACGCCGGCAACGAGAAGAAGTCGGACACGGCGGGGGCGGGCCCCACGGCCGCGACGGGCACGAAGCCGGTCACGGGCAAGAACGGCACGATCGCCTCCGGTTTCGCGCATGACGAGCAGGGGGCGCAGAGCGCGGCGGCGAATTACGCGGTGGCGCTGGGGTCTGCGGAGATGTTCGACAAGACGAAGCGTGACGGCATCCTGCAGGCCACCCACGACCCTGCCGTCGTAGCGTCTCTCCAAACCGACATGGCCAATGCCTACTCCGCCGCCTTCCTCACGAACGTCGGGCTGAACGAGGACGGCAGCACGCCCAACGGACTGACGTTCGTCTCCAGAACCATTCCAGTGGGGACAAAGGTCACAGCCCAGGGTCCGGACACCGCGAGCGTGGAGGTCTGGTGCACAGGTCTCGTCGGCATGGCAGGTCAGGGCTCTACCAAGCCCGTCACTGCCACCTGGTTCACCATCACCGAGAAGCTCAAGTGGGTCGGTGACGACTGGAAGATCGAGTCGTCGAGCCAGGCAGAGGGACCGACACCCGTCAACGGCGACAACCGGGCCTCGACTGCGGACGACATCGCCGGTGCGGTGGAGGAATACGGAGGCTTCACCTATGCCCGATAACCGCCGGTTCCGCGCTCTCTCACTCGCCGGGATCCTGGGGAGCTTGCCAGCAGCGACGATTGCCCTGGCATATCGTGCCCATGCTGCGCCCACACCCACACCGACTCCGTCGCCGAGTACCAGCGACAACCCCTGCGACCTCATCGTCGGGCTCGCCAAGGACTATTGCGAGGACGGCGAGGCCAGCTCAGGCACCCGCAGCACTCCCCCCATCACCGACGACGCCCTCGACCCCCTCTCCTCCCTGGCCCGAGGCTGCGCCGACGCCGCCGCGTACCTCGTCGGCAAGCTCAGCGAAGCCGTGGAGAGCACGGCGACCGTCGACTTCACCAACTCCACCTTCCGCACCCAGTACGCCGTCGTCTTCGCCGCCTCCACGATCCTCACCCTGGTCCTGTGGCTCTTCGCCGTGGCCAAGCGGGCGATCCGGGGCGTGCCGTTCACCACCGCGATCTCCGAGGCCATCGGTTTCCTCTGGCTCACGGTCCTGGCCTCGGCCTTCACCCCGCTCATCCTGTACGTGGTCGTCTCGGCCACCGACGGCGTCACCGAGGTCATCTCCGCCGCGACAGGCGGGCAGACCGATGTCTTCTTCGGATCGTTCGCCGAGGCGCTCAAGAGCGGAAAAGACATCGGCGGCGGGCCGATCATGCTGATCGTCGTCTCGCTCGTGTCGATCCTCGCCGCCGGAATCCTGTGGCTGGAGCTCGTGATCCGGGCCGCCCTGCTCTACGTGGGCGCCCTGCTGGGCGTCGTCGTGTACTCCGGGCTCGTCGACAAGAACATGTGGGGCCACGTCCGCCGCTGGGCGGGCATCATGATCGCGGTGATCATGGTGAAGCCGGTCATCGTCATCGTGCTCGGGCTCGCCGGGGCGCTCTCCGCGGACGACGGGCCCAACGCCTTCTCGGCCGTCGTCTCCGGCCTCGCCATCATCCTGCTGGCCATCTTCGCCTCCGCCATGATCTACCGCTTCGTGCCCGGCTTCGGCGACGAGATCCAGGGCGCCCGCACCAACCGCAAGCAGGCCACCGACGGCTCCCAGGCCGCCGCGATGATCAGCTCGCCCGCCGCTCTCGTCTCGCAGGGCATCAAGACCCACAGCGGCCGCAACGGCGGCGGTGAAGGCGGTGGCGGAGGCGGCGGTGCCCGGCCCGCCAACCCGGTCAGCGGTGGTGTCGCCGCCCACAGCTCCCGCTCTTCGGGAGGCGGCAGCGGTGCCGGGCCCACCTCCGGCACCCCCCACGGCAGCCGCTCCCCACGAGGCGGTTCAGGCAGCACAGGTAACACGAGCACAGGAGGTGGAGGGCGTTGACGACCCCGTCCCACACGATCGCGCCCCGCCGTACGTACCTCATCGGCCGCGCCCGGCCGAACGCGATCGTCGGCAAGAACCGTGAGACGGGCGAGATCGCGCTGATCATCGTCGGGGCGTTCCTCGGCATGATGAGCGGACTCCTCGTCCCGGTCCTCTCCCTGCGGATCGTGGCGCTCGTGGGCTTCCCCATGCTTGCCCTCGCCGTCGTGTACTTCCCGTACAAGGGCCGCACCTTCTACAAGTGGTTCGAGATCAACCGCAGCTTCAAGCGCACCCTGCGCCGCGGCACCGCCTACCGCTCCGCCGCCATCGAGGCCGGGGTCAGCGCCGACGGGCGCGAGGTGGAGATCGGGCCGCCGCCCGGCATCGGCCGGATCAGCTGGCTCGCCGCGCCGTTCGGCCCCGACGAGATCGCCGTACTGCTGCACGCGGACCGGCGGACGGTCACCGCGGCCATCGAGATCGAGGGCCCCGGGGTCGGCCTCCGCGACAGCGAGGACCAGGAGGCCCTGGTCGACCGCTTCGGCACCCTGCTCAAGCACGTGGCCAACGGCGACGGCTTCGTGACGCGCCTTCAGATGCTGGCCCGTACGCTGCCCGCCGACCCCGACGCGCACGCCAAGGACGTCGCCCAGCGCGGTGACCGGTCAGCGCCCGGCTGGCTCCAGGAGTCCTACGACCAGCTCCAGTCGATGGTCTCCACCTCCAGCGAGCAGCACCGCGCCTACCTCGTCGCCTGCATGCACTACAGCCGTGACCTGGCCGCCGAGGCCAACGCCATGGCCCGTGCCATCCGTCCCCAGGGCGGCCGCAGGATCGACCGTGACGCGGGCCTCGCCGTCGTCATGGCCCGCGAGCTGACCGACATCTGCGCCCGGCTCGCCGAGGCCGACATCCGGGTCCGGCAGCCGCTCGGCCAGAGCCGGCTGGCCTCGCTCGTGCACTCGATGTACGACCCGGACCACCCCATCGACCACATCCAGGCGATGACGAAGCGCAACGCCTGGCCGGCCGAACTGGACGCGGTCGAGCCGACGTTCCTGCAGGCCAAGACCCGTGAGTCGACGACCCGCGCCCCGTGGTGCCACTCGACGGCCTGGGTGAAGGAATGGCCGATGACGCCCGTCGGCGTCAACTTCCTGGCCCCTCTCCTCGTCCACACGCCCGACGTGATCCGTACGGTCGCGGTCACCATGGACCTCGAACCCACCGAGGTCGCCATCGAGCGGATGCTGACGGAGAAGACCAACGACGACGCCGAGGCGAGCCGCCAGGCCAAGATGAACCGCACGGTCGACCCCCGCGACATCGCCGCCCACGGCCGGCTCGACCAGCGGGGTGAAGATCTGGCGAGCGGCGCCGCCGGGGTGAATCTGGTGGGGTACATCACCGTGTCGTCCCGGTCCCCCGAGGCACTCGCCCGCGACAAGCGGACGATCCGGGCCTCGGCCGGCAAGTCGTACCTGAAGCTGGAGTGGTGCGACCGGGAGCACCACCGTGCCTTCGTGAACACCTTGCCGTTCGCCACCGGCATCCGTCGCTAACGAGAGGGCAGTCACGCCATGCGAGATCCGCTGTCCGCGTTGTCGGATGCCTTCACCGCCTTCCTCTTCGGCAACGTGGAGACGACCCGTCTGCCGGTGCGTACGTCGACCGGCCAGGCCCAGGCCGTCTACCTGCCGACCGCCGCGCCCGGCCTCGGCGACTCCGGCGTGATCATCGGGCGTGAGGTGTACTCGGGCAAGGGCTACATCTACGACCCGTTCCAGCTGTACGGCCAGCAGCTCCCCGCCCCGCACTGGCTGGTGCTCGGCGAGTCCGGCAACGGCAAGTCGGCGCTGGAGAAGACCTATGTGCTCCGCCAGCTCCGTTTCCGCGACCGCCAGGTCGTCGTCCTGGACGCCCAGGGCGAGGACGGCGTCGGCGAGTGGAACCTCATCGCCCAGGAACTGGGCATCACGCCCATCCGGCTCGACCCGACCGCCGCGCTGAACGACGGTATCCGGCTGAACCCCCTCGACCCGTCGATCACCACGACCGGCCAGCTCGCCCTGCTCCGCACGATCATCGAGGTCGCCATGGGTCATGGCCTCGACGAGCGGTCCGGCTTCGCGCTCAAGGTCGCCCACGCGTACGTCAACGACACCATCCTCGACCGCCAGCCGGTCCTGATGGACATCGTGGAGCAGCTCCGCCACCCGAAGCCCGAGTCCGCCGAAGCGATGAACGTGGACATAGACGACGTACGGGCCTGGGGCCTGGACGTCGCCCTCGTCCTGGACCGGCTCGTCGACGGTGACCTGCGCGGCATGTTCGACGGCCCGACCACGATCGGCATCGACCTCGACGCCCCCCTGATCGTCTTCGACCTCTCGCACATCGACCGGAACTCCATCGCGATGCCGATCCTCATGGCGATCGTCGGCGTGTGGCTGGAGCACACGTGGATCAGGCCCGACCGCAAGAAGCGCATCTTCCTGGTCGAAGAGGCCTGGCACATCATCAACTCCCCTTTCGTCGCCCAGCTCTTCCAGCGTCTGCTGAAGTTCGGACGACGTCTCGGGCTGTCCTTCGTGGCGGTCGTCCACCACCTCAGCGACGTCGTCGACGGGGCAGCGGCGAAGGAGGCGGCGGCCATCCTGAAGATGGCCTCCACCCGCACGATCTACGCCCAGAAGGCAGACGAGGCCAGAGCGACGGGCAAGGTCATCGGTCTGCCCAGGTGGGCGGTCGAGATCATCCCGACGCTGACCCCGGGCATCGCCGTGTGGGACGTCAACGGCAACGTCCAGGTCGTCAAGCACCTGATCACCGAGGCCGAACGCCCCCTGGTCTTCACCGACCGCGCGATGACCGAGGGCTCCGCCATGGACCTCCTCCCCGAAGACGTACGGGCCGCGGAGCTGGAGGCGGAGCAGCGGGCGGCGCGGATCGAGAACCAGCAACGGCTGAACGAGTCGTCCGAGTCAACGGTGGCATGACATGGCACGCCAGGCACCATCCGGTCCGGGGCACGGCGGCGAGGGCCGCCAGGGTGGCATCCCGGACGGCATGCTGCTCGGCCTGCTGGCCTTCCTCTTCGGGCTGACGGTCCTGGCGTGGACGGCCACGGGCCTGGCCGGACTGTTCGCCCACGGGGGCTGGCCGGACAACATCACGTTCACGCGGACGCCACTGGCCCTGCGCGCCCTGGTCGTCGAACCGACGAACCTGCCGGGCGCCTGGCCGGACACCCCGCCGGGCGACCTCTCGGGATACGGGCTGTTCTGGGGCCTGTTCATCGGCGAGGTGATGGTGCTCCTGGTGCTGACGGTGTTCGCGGTAGGGGTGGTGACGCGCTGGCGGCTGGTACGGAAACAGCGGAGCGCGGCAGCTCCCGCCGAAACACCCGCGACGCCGACACCCGCTCCGGCGGCTGCTGCTCCCGTGACGGCTGCTCCGGCTGCCACTGCTCAGACTCCGGCTGCTCCGGCACAGGCGCCCGTCGACGCCGTTCCC
This sequence comes from Streptomyces sp. NPDC005794, assembly GCF_042871445.1. Lineage (NCBI taxonomy): Bacteria > Bacillati > Actinomycetota > Actinomycetes > Kitasatosporales > Streptomycetaceae > Streptomyces > Streptomyces sp. NPDC005794. The sequence continues at coordinate 7,359 of NZ_JBIAIN010000027.1, read as the reverse complement.
GCCCCGGCCCCCGCCGCGCCCCTCACCGCGTACGCGCGGGAGGCCACCCCACTCGTCCCCACGCCCCGCACCCCACACGTCCTCTACGGCGCCGCCGCCACCCGCCGCCCCACTGTCGTCCAGGCCATCCGGGACGCGGACGGCCCCGCCCTGGTCGTGACCTCGGACCCCACCGTCTGGGCCGAGACGAAGGACGCCCGCGGCAAACTCGGCCCCGTCCTCGTCTACGACCCGGGCCACCTCTGCGACACCCCGGCCCGCCTCCACTGGGCACCCACCGCCGGCTGCGAGGACCCCGCCACCGCTGCTTCCCGGGCGGCCGCTCTCCTCACCCCGGTCCGCCCCCTGGCCAGGATCGATGCGGCCGTCGCCGACACCGCCCAGACCCTGCTCCAGTGCTGGCTGCACGCCGCTGCCGTGGGCGGCCGCCCCTTCCGCCAGGTCCACCGCTGGGCCTCCGGCGCCGGCGGCCACGAACCGGTGCGCCTGCTGCGTACCCACTCCAAGGCGGCGTCCGGGCTCGCCGGGCTCCTGGAGTCCGCGCTCACCGCCTACCCCGAACGCCGGGAGATGGCACAGGAACTGACCGTGCGGGCCTTCGCGGCCCTCTCCTCGGTCCATATCCGTGAGGCGTGCACACCCAACCGAGCCGACGCGCTCCTGCTGGATTCTTTTGCACGCGAAGGGGGAACGCTGTATGTGGTCGGTGAACCCATCGAGGATCCCCGCCACCACCCCGGTGCGATGCCCCTGCTCACCGCACTCGCCTCGCACGTGGTCGAGCACGGCCGCCGCATGGCCGTACGGTCAACCGACGGTCGGCTCGACCCACCAATGACGCTCGTCCTCGACGACGTCGCGGCCGTGGCTCCACTTCCCCAGCTTCCGGAGCTGCTGTCGGCCGGCCAGGGCCAGGGGATGCCCACCCTGGCCCTGCTCCGCTCCGAGGAACAGGCCCGAGCACGCTGGCGGGAACGCCTTCCGACGCCTGAACCGATCTGAACGCGCTGAACGAGCGGCCCAGCTATCCGCGCGACCTCCCAGGGCGGCGGATCTCGAACTCCAGCTCCAGGGACGTCGGATCACCCTCCATCAGCAGCGTCTCCCCGGTCGGGACGAAGCCGATCCGCCGGTAGCTGGCCGCGGCCCGCTCGTTCGCCTCGTGGACGTAGAGCCGCACCCGCTCCAGCGGCGGCCCCGTCAACGACCAGGACCAGTCGAGCGCCTCGCGGAACAGTGCGTCCACCACCCCGCGCCCCCGGTGCCCGGTCCGGACGAACACGCCCACCAGATGGGCCTGATCCACCACGGCCGCCTCCCCGAAGCCAGGTTCGCCCGCCGGCCGCTCGACGAGTGCCGTCACCGTTCCCGCCCACTGACCGCCGGGCGCCTCGGCGATGAACTGACGGCTGTGCTCCCCCACGGCAGCACCCGCCGTCCGTTCCTGCCAGAACACATCTGGCCTGCTCAGCGCGTGCTCGTACGTGTCCAGGAAGGCGATCGAGGCCGCCGGGTCCCGCAGCGCCGCCAGTCGGATCTCCTTGGCCCGCTGCCATTCCTCTGCCCGCACCGCACGCACGACGTAGTCCATCCGCCGATCGTGCCCCGCCGCCCCCACCACGGCAAACGACATACACCGCCCCGCCGAGCGGGCCGGACACGAAGCCGAACGCGACCCTCAACTCGGTGCCCCCGCTGACAGCGGCCCGCACCACCGTCGTACCCCGGTACTACGGCGCCCCTCGCCTCCAGCCCACGGTCGGACGACCGCCACGGGCGCGCTCCGTAGCGTCGACGCCATGATCAGGGCATACGAACTCACCAAACGGTACGGGGCCACCACCGTCGTCCACGGCCTCGACTTCACCGTCCGGCCGGGCACGGTCACCGGCTTCCTCGGCCCCAACGGCGCCGGCAAGTCGACCACCATGCGCATGCTGCTCGGTCTGGACACCCCCACCGGCGGCCGGTCCACCATCGGCGGCCGCGACTACACCACCCACCCCGCACCGCTCACCGAGGTAGGCGCCCTCCTGGAAGCCCGCTCGGTCCATCCGGGGCGCACCGCCTTCAACCACCTCATGGCGCTCGCCCACACCCACGGCATCCCCCGCAGCCGCGTCGAACACGTCCTGGACCTGGCCGGACTCACCGAAGCCGCCCACAAGAGGATCAAGGGCTTCTCCCTCGGCATGGGACAGCGCCTCGGCATCGCCGCCGCGCTCCTCGGCGACCCGGCGACCCTCATCCTGGACGAACCGGTCAACGGGCTGGACCCCGAAGGCGTCCTCTGGATCCGCACCCTGCTCACCTCCCTGGCGGCAGAGGGCCGTACCGTCCTCGTCTCCTCCCACCTCATGAGCGAAATGGCGCTCACCGCCGACCACCTGGTCATCATCGGCCGCGGCCGGCTCCTCGCCGACACCACCGTCGGCGAACTGATCCGCACCGCGGGCGGCGCCTCGGTCAAGGTCGTCACCCCACAGGCCGAACAGCTGCGCACCCTGCTGACCGGCCCCGGGGTACGGATCACCACCGGATCCGCCGACGAACTCACGGTCCACGGCGCCGACGCCGCCCATATCGGCCGCACGGCCGCCGACCACACCATCCCGCTGCACGAACTCACCCCGCAGACCGTGTCCCTGGAACAGGCCTTCATGGACCTCACCCAGGACGCCGTCGAGTACCGGACCGCCGCACCCCTGACGGGAGCCCACGCATGACCACCACCGCCACCGCGCCCTCCCCGTACCGCGTCACCCCACGCCGCGTCCTGCGCTCCGAGTGGCACAAACTCCGGTCCCTGCGCTCGACCTGGATCACGCTCCTGTCGGCGGCGGCCCTGGTGCTCGGCATCGGGCTCATCATGGGTGCCACCTACACCTCGGACGGCGGCGACTCCGACATCGACACCGTCGTCCTCGTCCTCTACGGCACACAGCTCGGCCAGATGTGCCTCGCGGTCCTCGGCATCCTGGTCACCGCCGGCGAGTACTCCTCCGGCATGATCCGTTCCTCACTCACCGTCGTACCGCGCCGGCTGCCGGTCCTGTGGGCCAAGGCAGCCGTCTTCACCACCGTCGCCTACAGCTCGATGCTCGCCACCGGACTGACCACCTTCCTCGCCGCCCAACTGCTCCTGAACGGAACCGACAAGGCCACCGGGCTCACCGAGCCGGGCGTCCTCGGAGCGATCGCGGGCAACGCCGCCGGCATCACCCTGCTCAGCCTGATCGCCCTCGGCCTCGGCGCCACCCTCCGCTCCGTGCCCGGCAGCATCGGCGCGTACATCGGCTGCGTCCTGATCCTGCCCGAGGTCCTCGGCATGCTTCCGTACGATGCCGTGGACAGCGCCCTGAAGTACTTCCCGACCCAGGCCGCGGGAGCGCTCGGCTCGGGAAGCCCGCTGCCCGGCGCCGCGAGCACCGGCGCCGCGCTGCTGGCCCTGTGCCTGTGGGCGGGCGCTTCACTGGCCGCCGGAGCGGTGCTCCTGCGCCGCAGGGACGCGTGACCCGGCGGCACGACGAGGAGGCTCAGCGGTGACGGACAGGGTGCGCGACGAAAAGAACCCGCCTCCCGGGCACCTGACCCCCGGCACCGCCCCGCTGACCTTGTACATCCAGGACCTCCTGCAACGGCTCCGGGCCTTCGACCACCGTCGGCCGACGCTCTGGGACATCACGGTCACCGGCTTCTGGGTCGTCGCCGCGGTACTCGACTACAGCACCGGAGGCTGGCGCACGGTCGCCCGCGACGTGGAGGTGCCGGAGCCTCTCGTCCTGCTGATGAGCCTGTGCTTCTCCGTGCCCCTGCTGTGGCGCCGCCGCCATCCGGTAGCCGTACTCGTCCTCATGGCACCGGTCTCCGTGCTCAACGTCTGGACGGGCGCCGTCGTCCAGGCCGCCTTGCTCCAGCTGATCCCCGCCTACACGATCGCCCTGCGGCTGCCCCTCGGCGCCCTGGCCAGCTCAGGCCTGCTGATGTGCCTGCCCGCGGCGGCCGGAGCGGTCCTGATACCCGGCACTGCGGACCGGCAACTCGTCTCCTACCTCTGGGCGTTCGCCTTCGTGACCCTGCTCGCCATCGCCGTGCGCACCCGACGGGAGTACACGGAGGCCCTCGTCGAACGCGCCCACCGGCTCGAACGCGAGCGAGACCAGCAGGCCCAGCTCGCGGCAGCCGCCGAACGCACCCGGATCGCCAGGGAGATGCACGACATCATCGGCCACAACCTCTCCGTCATCACCGGCCTGGCCGACGGCGGGGCGTACGCCGCGGCCAGGAGCCCGGAACGCGCGGCCCAGGCCCTCGAAGCCATCGGCACCACGAGCCGCCAGGCCCTGGCAGAACTTCGGCGCGTGCTCGGCGTCCTGCGCGAGCCGGCCCCGGCCGCCGAGCTCACGCCCCAGCCGTCACTCGCGGACCTCGACGCCCTGCTGACCGGCGTACGGGAGGCCGGACTGCCCGTACGGCTGACGGTCCACGGCAGTCCCCCGCCCGTCCCCGCCTCACCCGGCCGTCAGCTCGCCGTCTACCGCGTGGTCCAGGAGTCCCTCACCAACACCCTCAAGCACGCGGGACCCGATGCCGTCGCCGAGGTCACCCTCACGTACACGGCCACCGGCCTGGACGTGCTGGCCACGGATACGGGTGGGGCCGGCCCACGGGGGGCCGACGGCCCCGGCAGCGGACGCGGCATCAGCGGAATGCGCGAGCGCGCCTCGCTCCACAACGGCACACTCGAATCGGGCCCGCTCCCAACAGGCGGCTGGCAGACACGACTTCGCCTTCCCCTGGAGGACGCACCCCCGTGACCACGGTACTCATCGCCGACGACCAAGCCATGCAGCGCTTCGGTTTCCGCATGCTGCTGGAGAGCCAGGACGACATGACGGTCGTCGGTGAAGCCGCCAACGGCACGGAGGCGGTGAACCTCGTCGCCCGCCATCACCCGGACGTCGCCCTGATGGACATCCGGATGCCGGGACTCGACGGCATCGAGGCGACGCGCCGCATCATCACGTCCGGCGCCCGCACCCGGGTCCTCATCGTGACGACGTTCGACCTCGACGCGTACGCCTACGACGGCCTGCGGGCCGGCGCGAGCGGCTTCCTCGTCAGGGACGCGCTGCCGGAGGAACTCCTGTCCGGTATCCGTGCGGTCGCGGCCGGCGACGCGGTCGTCGCCCCGAGCCTCACCCGACGCCTCCTGGACACCTACCTGCACCATCTGCCGGCCACACCGGGCGACACCCCGGCCACGGGAGACGGGCGCATCTCCTCGCTGACGGAACGGGAGAGGGAAATCCTCACGGTCATCGGACAGGGATGGACGAACAACGAGATCGCCGCGCGCCTCCACCTCGCAGAATCAACAGTGAAGACGCACGTCACCCGCATCCTGGCCAAGACGGGGTCCAGGGACCGCGTCCAGGCCGTCATCCTGGCGTACGACACCCGACTGGTGAACCCGCGCTGATCGCGGATCAGCGAGACCGCCGGGCGTTGAGCCGGGCCGCCTGACGCGTCAGATGGTCGCGCTCGGCCAGGTTCGGAGCCTTCTGCGCCGCCTCGGCGTACAGCCGTGCCGCCGCCTCCAGGTCGCCGTCGCGCTCATGCAGGTACGCCGCCACCGCGGCATGGCGGGGGACGGCGGATTCCCCGGGGAGAAGCCGGGAGCCTGGGGAAGAGCCGTCCAGCGCCGCGAGCGCCGCCAGACCGGCGCGCGGTCCGTCGGCCTCGCCGACGGCCACCGCACGGTTGAGCCGCACCACCGGGCTGTCGGTCAGGGCCACGAGCTCGTCGTACCACTCGACGATCTGCACCCAGTCGGTCTCCTCGGCGGTGCGCGCATCGGCGTGGAGTGCAGCGATGGCGGCCTGGGCCTGGAACTCGCCCAGCCGGTCGCGGGCGAGGGCCGCCTGCAGGATCTCGACACCCTCGGCGATCGTCCTGGTGTCCCACCGGCCCCGGTCCTGCTCGGCGAGCGGCACCAGGCTGCCATCGGGCGAGGTCCGGGCGGCGCGGCGCGCGTGGTGGAGGAGCATGAGAGCGAGCAGCCCCGCCACCTCGGGGTGGTCGATGGCGCCCGCGAGCTGCCGGGTGAGCCGGATGGCCTCGGCGGCGAGGTCGACGTCGCCGGAGTAGCCCTCGTTGAAGACCAGGTAGAGGACGCGCAGCACGGTCGCGACGTCGCCGGGCCGGTCGAACCTTCCCCGAGCTGTCGGCCTCTCCCCCGCTCCCGGCTTCTCTCGAGCCGGGGACACCCCGATGTGGGAGAGGGTGCGCTTGGCCCGGCTGATCCTCTGCGCCATCGTCGCCTCCGGCACCAGGTAGGCCTGGGCGATCTGGCGGGTGGTCAGCCCTCCGACAGCGCGCAGTGTCAGCGCGACCGCGGAGGACGACGTCAACGACGGATGGGCGCACAGGAAATAGAGCTGGAGCGTGTCGTCCACCGCCGGCGCGGGACCGGGCGCCGGCTCCTCGTCGACCAGTTCCTCACGCCGGCGGCGGGCGGAATCCGCCCGGGTCGCATCGAGGAACCGGCGCCAGGCCACCGTGACCAGCCAGCCCTTCGGGTCCCGCGGAGGATCGGCCGGCCAGACGCGGACCGCCTCGACCAGCGCGTCCTGCACGGCGTCCTCGGCCGCCGCGAAGTCTGCTCCGCGGCGGACGAGGATCCCGAGCACGCTCGGCGTGAGGCTTCGGAGCAGGAGCTCGTTCACCTGAGACGTCATTCCGTGATGGTGGGGGGCGCCGTCAGGAACGGACGCAGCTCGAGCCACTCGTGGATCGGCTGCCCGCCCGCACCAGGGGCGGCCGACAGTTCACCGGCCAGCTCGACGGCGCGCTCGTAGCTGTCGACGTCGATCACCATCCAGCCCGCGATGAGGTCCTTGGTCTCGGCGAACGGGCCGTCGGTGACCGGCGGTCGGCCCTCACCGTCGTACCGGACGAACGTCCCCTCGGGGGCGAGCGCCTGGCCGTCGACGAACTCGCCGGTCTTCTCGAGCCGGGCCGCGAAGTCGTTCATGTACTGCATGTGGGCCGAGATCTCCTCGGGTGTCCACCGGTCCATGGGCACGTCGTTGACCGCAGACGGGGCGCCCCGGTAGTGCTTCAGCAGCAGGTACTTGGCCATGGTGTCTCTCCTCCGTGCTGGTGCGGCCCTCATTGTGGCCGCCTTCACCACGGGGACGTAGCCAGGCACGCGTTCTCGACATCGTCGGCCGAACTTTTTTCGTGCCGTTTCGGCCCGTTCCGTCCTGTGAACGCAGAAAAGCCCCGTGCCACAAGGGCACGGGGCTTTCCCGGAATAATTGTTCGGCGGCGTCCTACTCTCCCACAGGGTCCCCC
>NZ_JBIAIN010000026.1:0-115271 GCF_042871445.1 Streptomyces sp. NPDC005794 | reverse complement strand
GGGGCGGGGGGGCGGGGGGTGGTGGGGGCCCGGGGGTGTCCGGGGGTGGGGGGTTGTCTGGGATCCCCTTGGTGTGTTTTGGGGCGGGGGGGGGGGGGGGGCCGCGGGGGGGGGCCCCCGGGGGGGCCCCCCGCCGGCGACTGCGAGTCATATCTGGATGGTGATCATCTCTTTCGTACGACCACGAAGTCGGCGAGCTCGGTGAGCTGCGCCCGCACTCGTTCCGGCATGTCGACGCCATGCAGCGCCTCAATGGCTACCGCGTGCTGACGGCGGGCTTCCTGGGCGGTCCATTCACGGCCGCCCGCCTCCTCGATGAGTGCCGCGCGCGCGGCGAACTCCTCTTCGGAGAAGCTGTCGAAGTCGCTGCTCTTGGCGTCGGCGGCGAGGAGCTCACCCAGACGCTCCGAGGCCGGTCCGCCCGCGGCGAGCGCGGCCACGACGGGCAGGGACTTCTTTCGCTGGCGCAGATCGCTCCAGGTCTGCTTGCCCGTGGACTCCGGGTCGCCCCAGATCCCGAGCAGGTCGTCAACCGCCTGGAAGGCGAGGCCGAGGTGGTAGCCGTACGCCTCCAGGATGTCGGCGGTACGGTCGTCGGCTCCGCCGAGCACGGCTCCGATGGAGACGGCGCAGGCGAGCAGGGCGCCCGTCTTGTTGCCCTCCATCTCCAAGCACTCCTCGACGGTGACCCGCTCGCGGTGCTCGTACGAGATGTCCTGGGCCTGACCGTCGATCAGCTTCCGGCTGGCCGTGGTCAGCCGGCGGGCGGCCCGGCCGGCCTCGACCGTGCCGAGCTCCAGCAGGATCTCGTTGGCCAGTGCGAAGAGCGCGTCGCCGACGAGGATCGCCTGGGCGGGGCCGTGCACCTTCCATACGGTGTCACGGTGACGGCGCTGCTCGTCGCCGTCCATCAGGTCGTCGTGCAGCAACGAGAAGTTGTGCACGAGTTCGACGGCCACGGCTCCGGGGATCCCGGCCTCCGCCGGGGCGCCCGCGGCCTCCGCGGACAGCAGGGCCAGCGCGGGACGCACGGCCTTGCCTCCGTCGCCGTCGGCCGGTCGGCCCTGGGCATCGATCCAGCCGAAGTGATAGGCCGCGACGGTGTCCATGGGCGGCGCCAGCCGGTCCACAGCAGCTCGCAGCACCGGCGCTGACAGGGCCCTTCCACGCTCCAGAAGCGCGGTGACGTCCGTGGTGTCCGCCACGGTGTCGTAAGCCGGATTCGCCGGGGTCACAGACTCTCCTCTTGTTCCGGTGGTAATGCTCATGCCGCCTCCTGCAGCGGATGTTCGTGTGTCCGGCCGAGGGCCTGGAGCGCGGCGTCAGCGGCACTGCGGCCGCTGCGGACGGCGCCCTCCATCGTGGCGGGCCAGCCGGTGGCGGTCCATGCTCCCGCCAGGTGCAGCCCGGGGGCGCGGGTGTGCGTGCCCGGTCGCAGGCGGCCCACACCCGGTGTGGGTGCGAAGGTCGCGGTGCGCTCCCTGGTGACGAAGAAGTCGCGGATCCCGGCCCCTCGCGCCGCCGGGAGGAGCCGCTCCAGCTCGGGCACGTAGCGCTTGCGCAGCTCGGCGACGGGCAGGTCGATCTCGTCCTGCGCCGCGGACTGGGACACCGCGAGGTACTGGCCGCCGCCTTGGAGACCGGAGGACGCCGTGCGGTCGAAGACCCATTGCACAGGTGAGCCGAGCGCGGCGAAGAACGGTTTGCGCAGCACCTTGCGGTCGTAGACGACGTGCACGTTCAGGATCGGTGCGTCGGTGAGGTCGAGCAGCCGGCCCGGGTCGTCGAGCGCACCGTCGGGCAGCAGCCGGTGGGTCTCGCCCTGCGGCACGGCGAGGACGACGGTGTCCGCCTCGAAGCGTTCGCCGTCGGTTTCGACGGACCAGCGGCCGTCCTCGGCGCGGGTGAGGGATCCCACCCGGGTGCGCAGGTGGATCGCCACGCCCGCCGTTTCGAGCGCCTTGCGGGCGAGGGTGTCGTGGAGGTCGCCGAGCGGCACGGCGGCCCAGCCGATGTCGGCGGCACCCGGTGCCGTGAGGAGCCCCGTCTTGAAGACCTTCGCGGCCAGTGCCATGGAGGCGTTCGGCGCGGTGGCGTTGAGCGTGGCGACGCCGACGAGGTCCCAGAGGGCCTCGATGGTGCGCTGCGACTGCCCGTGGCGGCGGAGCCAGGTGGCGAAGTCGATGCCGTCGAGCGCGGGGTCGGCGGGGTCGAGACGGCCCAGCGCGAGTGCGGCGCGGGCGACGCCTGCCTTCTCGGCGAGTGAGAGGTGCGGGTAGGCGGCGAGCCCTCCGGCCAGGTGCAGCGGGACGGGCAGCCCGGTGCGGCGCAGCCGGCCGAGCCTCGGCCCGGCGGGCCGGCCCACGTCGAGCACGGGCACATCGAGGCGGTCCTGCAGGGGGGCGAGGTGGGTCCCCTCGATCCGGTCCAGGAACCAGCGGTAGCCCGTGCAGCAGCGCAGGTAGACGTGCTGGCCGTTGTCGACGGACAGGTCGCCGCGCCGGAAGGAGAAGGCGAGCCCGCCGAGCCGGGGCCGGCCCTCGAGCAGGGTCACGTCGAGGCCCGAGTCGGCGAGACGCAGCGCCGCGGTGACGCCGGCGAGGCCGCCGCCGACGACCACCGCCCGGGAGGACCGAGGACTCCGGCCGGTCATGCCTGCTCCTTTCGCCGTGCCGCCATGGTCGACGTCGCGGACAGGGACGCACCGCGGCGGCCTGGAGTTGCCCGCCCCGCACGTCGGATCGGACCGGTCATCAGACCCTCCCCCTGGCCGTCCGCCGTGAGATGTACCGCGCGTCGAGACCCGACAGCCCACGCACCGCAACGTACGCCTTCTCGTGGCCGGGCAGCGAGACCCTGCCGCGAAGAACGGCCTCGGGATCGCGTTCGATCCGGTCGAGGAGCCGGCGGTAGATCCCGGCCATGGCGGCCACGCAGGCACCGCTGCGCCGGTCCAGCATGGGCAGCAGCCGGTAGCCCTCGGCGAAGAGCGCCCGGGCGCGTCGGACCTCGAAGTGCACCAGGCCCGCGAAGTCGGACCCGGGGGGCGGAGTGGCCCGGTGGAACCCGGCGGAGCAGCCGAATTTGGCGAGGTCGTCGGCGGGCAGGTAGGTACGTCCGTTGCCGGCGTCCTCGCGGACGTCACGCAGGATGTTGGTGAGCTGGAGCGCCAGGCCGAGGGTGTCGGCGTACTCCGCGGCCCGTTCGGCGCCGGGCGCACCCGCTTCCGTCCCGAAGACGCCCAGGCTGAGGCGCCCGATGGCACCCGCGACACAGCGGCAGTACGTCTTCAGGTCGTCCCAGGTCTCGTAGGTCGCGCCACGTACGTCCATCAGCACGCCGTCGATGAGCTCGTCGAGGCCGCCGAGCGGCAGCGGGAACCGCCGCGCGGCGTCGGCCAGGGCGACCGCGACCGGGTCGGTGTCGTCCTCGTCGACGGCGTTGTCCCGGATCCGGCCGAGCAGTCCCCGGGTGTCCTCCAGCCGGGTGTGCTTGGTCTCCGGATCCAGCTCGCCGTCGCCGATGTCGTCGACCCGACGGGAGAAGGCGTACAGCGCCGACATGGCCTGCCGCTTCTCGTACGGCAGCAGTCTGATGCCGTACGCGAAATTACGGGCCTGCTGTCCGGTGACGGCCTCGCAGTAGCTGTACGCGGCCTGTACCGGTGCCGACATGTACGTCGTCTGTCCCTCCACGGTCCGGCTCACCCCTCTCTGTGCGCTCTTCGCAGGACGTCTCCCACTTCGCGCAGCAGTCTGGGCGAGGTGGGTTTGGGCGGTCCGGGCAGTACGTCGAAACCCGCGGCCGAGATCGCGGCGAGGGCGGCCCGCCCGCCGCCGACGAATCCGGCGAGCAGCAGCTTCAGCCGGCCGTGGACGCTACCCACCAGGGGGACGCCCTCGGCCAGCAGGTCACGGGCGCGCTCGGCCTCGAATGCGACCAGGGAGCGTACCGCCGCGCCTGCGGACGGAACCGCCAGGTCCGGTTCGCCGACATGGAAGCGGGCCATGTCCTCGGCCGGCAGATAGATCCGGTCACGGCCGAGGTCCTCGGCGACGTCCTGGAGGTGCTCGGCGATCTGCAGCGCGGTGCAGACGGCGTCGGAGCGGCGGATCCGTTCGGGGCTCGCCGTGCCGGTGATCTGCAGGACGAGGCGGCCGACGGGGTTGGCGGACAGCTCGCAGTAAGCCAGCAGGTCGCCGTAGGTCGCGTAGCGGCGGACCTTCTGGTCCTGCCGGTTGGCTTCGACGAGCCCGAGGAAGGGTTCGGGGGTGAGCGCGCAGCGCCGCACGGTGGGACGCAGGGCGCGCATCAGGGGGTGGCGCGGACCGTCGCCGGTGGACGCGAAGACGCGGCGCAGATCGGCTTCGAGGGCATCCAGCGCGGCGAGCCGGTCCTCGCTCTGCCCGGGTTCGAGGCCGAGGTGACGGGCGTCGGCGCCGCCCGGAGCCAGATCGCCGTCACCGATGTCGTCGACGAGGCGGGCGAATCCGTAGGCGGCCATCAGGTCGTCGCGCCAGGCGCGGGGCAGGAAGAAGGGGGCCACGGGGAAGTTCTCTTCGGCGGCCTTGTCGAGCGTGGCGGTCGCGGCGGCGTCGTGGCGCGCCTGCTGGGTACGTGTCACTGCGTACCACCCGACGTGGGGACGGCAAAACCACGTCGGAGCTGGAGATTTTCCATCATTGCCGTCATATCTCCCGTTCTACACTGCTGACCCAAAACATCCCTTTTCGGACACGCCGCTCGTCCGGCCGAGTGCGACATACTCACAACGGGCGATGCGCCGGGGGCGTATCACCCCACATGGCCGCGAATCAGCACCGTCACAGCTTACGTTGTACAGCTCACAGGGCCGCGCCGGGGTGCGGCACGTCCTCGTGCAGCACATCGGCCGTTGTCAACCTTCCCCGGATCCGGGGAACTTGACGTCATCCGCCGGGAGGAGATCCTCCCCTGGACATCTACCGCCCCCGCGTACCCTCCCACCATGGATCCGCACACCGCGTGGCCCCCACCGCTGTGCACCGGCGGGGGCCACACACATGACGGCTACTTGCCCGTCTCCCGCTCGTAGGCCTTCAGCACCTCTTCGGTGGGGCCGTCCATCAGGAGCTCGCCCTTCTCCAGCCACAGCACCCGGTCACAGGTGTCCCTGATCGTCTTGTTGTTGTGGCTGACCAGGAAGACGGTGCCCGCTTCCTTGCGCAGCTCGCGGATCCGTTCCTCGGAGCGGACCCGGAACTTACGGTCACCGGTGGCGAGGGCCTCGTCGATCATGAGGACGTCGTGGTTCTTGGCAGCCGCGATCGAGAACCGCAGCCGCGCCGCCATGCCCGAGGAGTACGTACGCATCGGCAGCGTGATGAAGTCGCCCTTCTCGTTGATCCCGGAGAAGTCCACGATGTCCTGGTAGCGCGCGCGGATCTCCTCACGCCCCATACCCATCGCGAGACCGCCGAGTACGACGTTGCGCTCACCGGTCAGGTCGCTCATCAGGGCCGCGTTGACGCCGAGCAGCGACGGCTGACCGTCGGTGTACACCTTGCCGTGCTCGGTCGGCAGCAGGCCGGCGATGGCCCGCAGCAGCGTGGACTTGCCCGAGCCGTTGGTGCCGATGAGCCCGATGGCCTGGCCGCGGTAGGCGGTGAAGGACACGCCCCGCACCGCGTGCACCTTGCGCACACCACGCGGTTCGCCCTTCCCGCGGCGCATGATCCGGCTCAGTGCCGCGGTGGCGCTGCCCTTGCCCCCGCCCGTGCCGTTGACCCGGTACACGATGTGCACGTCGTCCGCGATCACGGTGGGGATGTGTCCTTGGGACGATTCCTCAGCCACGGCCGTACCGTTCCTCTGCCTTCCAGAAGTACACGAAGCCCACGACGCCCACCACGAGCGCCCAGGCGAGCCCGACGGCCCAGACGTGCTCCGGCAGGTTCTCGGAGCCGTAGCCGTCGATCAGTGCGAAGCGGACCAGGTCCATGTAGATGGCCGCCGGGTTGTACTGCAGCACATCGGCGATCCACTGCGGCTTGTCCTCCAGCATCACGGGGATGGAGAACATGACGCCCGAGGCGTACATCCAGGTACGCATGACGAACGGCATCAGCTGGGCGAGGTCGGGGGTCTTGCTGCCCAGCCGGGCCATCACCAGCGCCAGGCCGGTGTTGAACACGAACTGCAGAGCCAGCGCCGGGATGATCAGCAGCCAGGACAGCCTGGGATAACTGCCGAATCCCATCGCCACGGCGAGCAGCACGATCATGGAGTACAGCAGTTGCTGGAGCTGCTGGAGCGAGAACGAGACGGGCAGCGAGGCCCGGGGGAAGTGCAGGGCCCGGACCAGGCCGAGGTTGCCGGCGATGGACCGCACCCCCGCCATGACCGAGCTCTGCGTGAAGGTGAAGACGAAGACCCCGGTCACCAGGAACGGGACGAAGACCTCATGGCTCATCCCCCTGCTGGTCCCCAGGATCAGGCCGAAGATCAGGAAGTAGACGAGGGCGTTCAGCAGTGGCGTGGCCACCTGCCACAGCTGGCCGAGCTTGGCCTGGCTGTACTGCGCGGTCAGCTTCGCCCTCGAGAACGCCAGGATGAAATGCCGCCGGCCCCAGAGCTGCCGGATGTACGCGAACAGCCCGGGCCGGGCGCCGCTCACCGCCAAGCCGTACTTGTCGGCCAGCTGGGACGCGCTCAGTCCCTCGTCGGCGGACGGCGGACTGCTCAGCGCAATCCCGCCGTCATGGGTCGTGTCACTCACAGTTAAGAACTCTCGTCTTCACGATGCGCAGCCGGTCGCAGGCGCGGCCAAGGCGGACAGGTACCCCGTACGGAATGAATACGGCTCATGGTCTCAGAGACAGAAGCCTCTCAGATCACCGGTGGCCGTCCCAGTCTGGTCAGCCGCCACACCGTACGCCACCTCATCGGATGCCGGGGTCCGCAGGGCTTGGTCCAGCCTTCGCGGAAACCTCCGAACCATGCCTTGAGGGCGGGCAGGGAGGGCCGGCGGACCAGGGTGAGGAGCAGCCAGACCCCGGTGTAGAGGGGAACCAGCGGTGCGGGCAGATTCCGGCGGGCGAGCCAGACGCGGTTGCGGGCCACCATGCGGTGGTACACCGCATGCCGCGAGGGGGCGGTGGTGGGGTGGTTGAGCACCATGTCCGCGCGGTACTCGATCATCCAGCCGGCGTCCAGCGCCCGCCAGGCGAGGTCGGTCTCCTCGTGCGCGTAGAAGAACTCGCCGGGGAGCGGGCCGGCCTCGGCGATCACCTGGCTGCGTACGGCGTTCGCGCCGCCGAGGAACGTCGTGACGCGGGAGGAGCGCATCGGGTCGGAGGCCCGCAGCCGCGGCACGTGCCGCCGCTGGGTGACGCCGGTGTCCGGGTCCGCGATGCGGAAGGTGACGATGCCGAGCTTCGGGTCCGCCTCGAACGCCTGCCGGCAGAGCTCGGCGGTGTCGGTGTGCGGCAGGTGCCCGTCGTCGTCGAGGAAGAGCAGGGCGTCCACATCGGCTCCGGACGGGCCGAACGCCTCGATGCCGACGTTGCGCCCGCCCGGAATTCCCAGATTCTCGGGCAGCTCGACGGTCCGTACGCCCGGGGGGACGTCGGGGACCGGGGCGCCGTTGCCGACGACGACCACCTCGATCCGGTCGCCGTCCTGCTTGGCGACCGAATCGAGAAGGGCGCGCAGTTCGTCGGGGCGGTTGCCCATGGTGATGATGACCGCGCCGAGTTTCATGGGTGAGCTCACTTCAGCCTGCTGGACGCCAGGATCGACACGAGGTGCAGGACGGTCTGGAGAAGGGCGATGCCGGCCAGGACCGCGACCGCGAGCCGGCTGAAGAAGAGGTCGTCCCTGACCGTGTCGAGTACGGCCACCACCAGGATGACCAGCGACGCCTCGATACCGAGGATCAGCCGGTGGAACTTGAGCGCGCCTGCCGCACGGCGGGCGAAGGCCATGCCGGAGGAGCGCGGCTCGGAGGCGGCCTCCTTGACGGGCGGCAGCCCGCCCTGGTGGCGGGCGACGCCGACGAGGTCGGTCTCCGCCTTGATCAGGATGGCGCCGAGCGCGGCGAGCGTGCCCAGGAAGGCCCACAGCCAGTCGATGCGCCCCGGGCCCCACAGGTCGGCGGCACGGAGGCCGAAGCCGACGAGCACGGCCGCGTCGCACAGGTAGGCGGCCACCCGGTCCAGATAGACCCCGCCCAGCGAGTACTGCTTCTTCCAGCGGGCCACCTCGCCGTCGACACAGTCGAACAGCAGGTAGAGCTGGACCGCGAGCACACCGAGCAGGGCCCCGGGGATGCCCGGGACCAGCAGGGCGGGCGCCGCGAGCGCACCGGCGACGGTCATCACGTAGGTCAGCTGGTTGGGCGTGATCTTCGTGGTCACCAGACGCCGGGTGATGCGCAGGGAGATCTCGCGCATGTAGAGCCGCCCCGCCCAGTGCTCGCCACTGCGCCGGTCCTTCACACCCGGAGGGTGCACGACCGGACGGAGTTCAGCTATGGATGGCTTTTGCATAGTCGGCGTACGCGTCCCTGATCTGGTCGGTGGACAAGTTGAGGTGCTCCAGGATCGTGAAGCGTCCCGGGCGCGTCTGCGGGGCGTAGTCCACGGCCCGCACGAATTCTTCTACGGTGAAACCGATCTCGTCGGGCAGCACCGGCAGCTCGTGGCGCCGCAGTACGGACGCCATCTGGACGGACTCCTCGTGCGCGCCCCGCAGGTGCATGGCGAAGCAGGCGCCGAGGCCGACCTGCTCACCGTGGCTGGCCGCCCGCTTCGGGTACAGCAGGTCGAAGGCGTGGTTGATCTCGTGGCAGGCACCCGAGGCGGGCCGGGAGTCCCCGGCGACCGACATCGAGATGCCCGTCAGCACGAGCCCCTCGGCCAGCACCTTCAGGAAGGCGTCGTCACCGACCCCGCCGGGATGGCGCAGCACGGCCTCGCCGGCCTGCCGGGCCATGGCCGCGGCGAGCCCGTCGATCTCCTCACCCTGGACCTCGTGGGCGAGCTCCCAGTCGGCGACACACGAGATGTTGGAGACCGCGTCGCCGATGCCCGAGCGGACGTAGCGTGCGGGCGCCTCACGGATGACGTCGAGGTCGATGACCACGGCGATCGGGGTGGGGACCCCGTAGGAGCCCCGTCCGTTGTCGTTGTCCAGAGTCGCGACCGGCGAGCAGAGCCCGTCGTGGGACAGGTTCGTCGCGACGGCGACCATGGGCATGCCCACCCGGGCGGCGGCGTACTTCGCGACGTCGATGATCTTGCCGCCGCCGAGGCCGACCACGGCGTCGTAGCGGTTGCCCTTGATGCCGTCGGCGAGCCGCACCGCGGAGTCGATCGTGCCGTCGGCGACGGGGTACCAGTCGGCACCCGGCAGCACCGGAGCGAGCCTGTCGCGCAGGGCGCGCCCGGAACCACCGCTGATCGCGATGGCGAGCTTGCCCGAGGCGGAGATCCGCTGGTCGGCAAGGAGACCGGCCAGATCGTCCATCGCGCCGCGCCGGATGTCGACGACGACCGGGGACGGAATGAGGCGGGTCAGTACAGGCACGCGATCTCCCTGCCCCTGGCGAGGTCGTCGTGGTTGTCGATCTCGACCCACGTCACCTCGCCGATGGGCGCGACGTCGACCGTGAAGCCACGGTTCACGAGCTCCTGGTAGCCGTCCTCGTAGTAGAGGTCCGGGTCGCGCTCGAAGGTGACCTTCAGGGCGTCGGCGAGCTCCTCGGCGGCGTCGGGCTCGATCAGCGTGACGCCGATGTACTCGCCGGTCGCGGTGGCCGGGTCCATCAGCTTGGTGATCCGCCGGACGCCCTTGTCGCCCTCGGTGATGACCTTCATCTCCTCGTCGGCGAGGGTCTTCACCGTGTCGAGGGCGAGGATGATCTTCTGACCCTTGCCGCGCGCGTTCAGGAGGGTCTTCTCGACGGAGACCGGGTGCACGGTGTCGCCGTTGGCGAGGATGACGCCCTTCTTCAGGACCTCACGCGCGCACCAGAGGGAGTAGGCGTTGTTCCACTCCTCGGCCTTGTCGTTGTCGATGAGCGTCAGCGTCACGCCGTACTTCGCCTCGAACTCGGCCTTGCGGGCGTAGACCGCCTCCTTGCGGTAGCCGACGACGACCGCGACCTCGGTGAGTCCGACCTCCGCGAAGTTGGCCAGCGTCAGGTCCAGGACCGTCTTCTCGCCGTCCACCGGCACCAGGGCCTTGGGCAGCGTGTCCGTGTACGGACGCAGACGGCGTCCGGCACCGGCAGCCAGTACGAGGCCGATCATGCGAGTTCTCCTTCGTCGTGTACGGCGGGGGCCGAGGACGACACCCAGAAGCGGATGGACTCCACGAGCACCACCAGGGCCACGGCGGCCGCGAGTGCGGCCAGAGCCGTGGTGAGACCTGAACCGTGGGTCAGTACGGCGGCGAGAACGGCCACGACCAGGGTCCGGCCCTCGTGCCCGCCGATGGTGCGCACCAGCCACTGGGGCGGCGCTCCGGTGCCGCCCCGGATGCGGTACACCGTGTCGTAGTGATGGTAGGCGACAGCAGAAACCAGGCCGAATGCCGCGGGAACGGCGTGCGGTACGTCACTGCGGGCGGCCAGCACCAGGATCGTGCAGTACTCGGCGGCCCGGAAGACCGGAGGGACGAGCCAGTCGAGCGCGCCCTTGAGCCGCCGTGAGACGGCGAGCCCGGAGACAGCCGCGTACACCGCTGCGGCGCCCACGGTCAGCCAGCCGCCGTAGGGAGCGAACAGCGCTGCGGCGACCATCACCAGTGCCCCGGCGAGCGCCAGGAGCGGGGCGGTGAAGCCGCCGCCCGGGCGGCGGAGCACGGCGGCGACGGCCTGGGCGAGCGGACCCGAGTCGGCGAGGTCGGCCAGTGCCCCGGCTGCGCGGTCGGTGCGCTGCGCCTTGCGGGTCAGCGAGCGGAGCAGCCGGCCGGCCGTCGTGTAGCAGGCGGCCAGGGCGCAGCCGATGAGCAGGGCGTAGAAGACGATCCGGGGCGTGGTCACGGCGGTGAGCACAGCGATCATGGCCCAGCGTTCGCCGATGGGCAGCACTATCATCCGGCGCAGCCAGACCGTCCAGCCGACGCTGTCGAGCTTGTCGGAGAGCGCGGCGGTGGGGCTCGTGTTGGACACCGCGTCGTGGTTGGCCTCGTTGAACGAGAAGTCGACGACATGGCGGCAGGCCTGGAGGACCATCGCGCCGAGCGCGAGGACCCACACGTCGTCACCGCCGCGGGCGGCGCCGAGGGCGAGACCCGCGTAGTACGCGTACTCCTTGGCCCGGTCGAAGGTGGCGTCCAGCCAGGCGCCCATCGTCGAGTACTGCAGCGAGTAGCGGGCGAGCTGCCCGTCGGTGCAGTCCAGGACGAAGGAGAGGAGCAGGAGCACTCCGGCCGCGACGTAACCGCCGCGGGTGCCGGTCGCCGCGCTGCCCGCCGCGATCAGCGCGGTGATCAGCGAGGCGGTGGTGACCTGGTTCGGAGTGAGGCCCCGGCGGGCGCACCAGCGGGCGATGTAGCGGGAGTACGGGCTGATGAAGTACGTGGTGAAGAATCCGTCGTGGGCCTTCACCGCGCTGCGCAGCCGTACGGCCTCGTCGTCGACGGCGGCCACGGCGGTCCGTGCGCCGGTCCGCTCCTCGGGTCCGGTGGGCACCGCGGCCGTGAGCGAACCGAGCTCGGGGCGCTGCACGGCTGTGCCCTCCGCGTCCAGGGCCACGGCCAGCCGGCCGGGCACCGTGCGGTCCTCGGTGACCGGTTCGGCACCGGGGGGCGCGACGGGGCTCCCGGCACCGACGGCGGCCACGGCCCCGCGCAGGGCGCGGAGCAGCGCGGGGCGGGCCTCGGGCTGCGCGGTGACCGCTCCGGGGATCGACGCGGCGGCGAAGCGGGGGTCGGTGAGTCCGAGCCTGAGGGCGTGGACGTGGCCGACGAAACGGGGGTCCACGAGCGCGACGCGCTTGCTCGCGGGGACTGCGGCGAGCAGCTCGGCGGCCTCGGAGGCGTCGGCTGCGGCAGTCACGTCAAAGCCGAGTGACCGCAGATCGTCCTCGAGCGACGATCCGGGTACCGGCGCACCGGTGAGGATGGCGGTCGACAGACGAACTCACTCCTTGGTGCTGACGGGAACGGCACGACATGCGGCCCGGAGGGGCCGGCGGCACGTCGGCTGAGGCTATCGGATGAACGGAAGGCCGAGTTCACCACCCGTTTGTGCTCCGTTCGGGCGAATAGGTCATCATGCGGCGCCGTTCGTGATCATCATCGTCGATCAATGCCCCGCCCCACAAACCGCGTCCGGGCGACGCATGGACCCGGACGGTGGACGGGGCGGCGTCGCGGGCCTCCGCGTCGCTTCGATCCACCGCCTCACAGCGGCACGCACCCGGTCCCTCGCCTTCCTCCGCCCCCGCTTACCGGCCGGTCTAAGCTGACCTGCATGACGTGGTTGATCACAGGCGGGGCCGGTTACATCGGGGCACATGTGGCGAAGGCCATGACCGAGGCCGGGGAACGGATCGTCGTCCTGGACGACATGTCGACAGGCATCGAGGAGCGGCTGCCCGGCGACGTCACGCTGGTGCGGGGTTCGGCCTCGGACCGCGCGGTGCTCGACCGGGTCCTGACGGAGCACGCCGTCACGGGTGTGGTTCATTTCGCGGCGAAGAAGCAGGTCGGCGAGTCCGTCGAGAGGCCCCTGCACTACTACCGCGAGAACGTGACCGGGCTCACCGTGCTGCTGGAGGCCGTGGTCGCGGCCGGCGTGCGGCGCTTCCTCTTCTCCTCGTCGGCGGCGGTGTACGGCGTCCCGGATGTGGAGCTCATCACGGAGGAGACGCCGTGCGCGCCGATCAATCCGTACGGCGAGACCAAGCTCGCCGGGGAGTGGCTGGTGCGCGCGACGGGGCGGGCCCACGGCATCTCCACGGCCTGCCTGCGGTACTTCAACGTGGCGGGGACCGCCGAGCCCCGGCTCACCGACACGGGTGTCTTCAACGTCGTACCGATGTTCTTCGACCGGCTGACGCGCGGCGACGCGCCGCGGATCTTCGGTGACGACTATCCGACACCGGACGGCACCTGTGTACGCGACTACATCCATGTCGCCGACCTGGCGGAGGCGCACCTCGCCGTCGCCAGGCATCTGGACACGGCCCCGGACGGCGGGGACCTCACCGTGAACATCGGGCGGGGCGAGGGCGTATCGGTGCGCCGGCTCGCCGAGCTGGTGGGTGAGGTCACCGGGCTGCGCACGGAGCCCGTGGTCGAGCCGCGCAGGCCGGGTGACGCGGCCCGGGCGGTCGCGTCGGCCGCCCGGATGACCGAGGAGTTGGGCTGGACCGCACGCCGCGGCATGCGCGAGATGGTGGAGTCGGCCTGGGAGGGCTGGTGCCTGCGCCACCCGGAGGCCCGCGCCGCGCAGTGAGCGGCAGCACCCGCACACGGCTCTGACCTGCGATCGTTTCCGCAGGTCAGAGCATATGACAACGGTGTTCAGTGCCGTGTTGCCCGCGCCCCCTCCCCCGTAGTTCACTGGCCGCATCGGGCGCGCGATGCGTCCGGGTTGTCCGAGGGATACGACGGGTTGCGGAGGCGTTGGCATGGGGGCTGGCCACGATCACGGGCATGCGCACGGAGGCCCGCTTCCGACGGGGACGGCAGCCGCCGCGTACCAGGGACGTCTCCGGGTCGCCCTGGGCATCACGCTCGGCGTCATGGTCATGGAGATCGTCGGGGGGCTGCTCGCCGACTCGCTCGCCCTGATCGCGGACGCCGCCCACATGGCGACCGACGCGCTGGGGCTGGGCATGGCCCTGCTGGCCATCCACTTCGCCAACAGACCCGCAGGCCCCAACCGCACCTTCGGTTACGCCCGTGCCGAGATCCTCGCCGCGCTGGCCAACTGTCTGCTGCTCCTCGGCGTCGGCGGTTATCTGGTCTTCGAGGCCGTGGACCGCTTCATCACCCCGGCCGAGACCAAGGGCGGCCTGGCCATCGCGTTCGCCGCCGTCGGCCTCGTGGCCAACGTGGTCTCCCTGTCCCTGCTGATGCGCGGGCAGCAGGACAGTCTCAATGTGCGGGGGGCCTATCTCGAGGTCGTCGCGGACACGCTCGGTTCGGTGACGGTACTCGTGTCGGCGGGCATCATCATGGCCACCGGCTGGCAGGCCGCCGACCCCGTCGCCTCGCTGCTGATCGGCCTCATGATCGTGCCCCGTACCGTCAAACTCCTGCGGGAGACGCTCGACGTGCTGCTGGAGTCGGCGCCCAAGGGGGTCGACATGGATGAGGTGCGCGCCCACATCACAGCCCTGCCCGGCGTGCTGGACGTCCATGACCTGCATGCCTGGACGATCACCTCGGGCATGCCCGTCCTGTCCGCCCATGTGGTCGTGCACCAGGAGATGCTGGACTCGATCGGCCACGAGAAGCTCCTGCACGAGCTGCAGGGTTGTCTCGGCCACCACTTCGACGTCGAGCACTGCACCTTCCAGCTGGAGCCCAGCGGGCACGCCGAGCACGAGGCGCGGCTCTGCCACTGAGCAACGGAAAACCCGTCGGCCCCCGGTGCTAGGGTTTGCGCCGTGTCTCCGAGCCCGGAGTCCGGTGGAAGTGAAGGAGCTGAGGTTGATGTCTGTCGCGACGACGGCTGCCCGGCGCAGCAATCGGTCCTGCCTCATCTCCCGGGTCACCGGCTGACCGCTCCGCATCGCGCGGCGACGGCCGGGGCCCTCTCACCCAAGGGTTCCCGTCTTGACCGACCACACGTACAACGCTTTCTTCGAACTGCACCACCGGCTTCCCCGGCAGAGCCCTGGTTCCGATGCCACCACTCGGCGGCTGCTCACCATGGTGGGCTCGCTGCCGGACCGTCCCCGCGTCCTGGACCTGGGCTGCGGTCCGGGCCGGGCGGCCCTGTTGCTCGCCGCCGAGGCGGGCGCGGAGGTGACGGCGGTCGATCTGCACCAGCCGTTCCTCGACGAGCTCACCGAGGCCGCAGAGGCCCGCGGGCTCGGTGACCGGATCCGTACCGTCCGGGCGGACATGGCCGACCTGGTCGGGCCCGGCTTCGACGACGGGTCCTACGACCTGGTCTGGGCCGAGGGTTCCGCGTACATCATCGGGTTCGACACCGCGCTGCGGGACTGGCGGCGGCTGCTCGCCCCCGGCGGCACGATGGTGATCACCGACTGCGTCTGGACCACGGGCTCCCCGTCGGCCGGGGCGCGAGCCTTCTGGGACCCCCATGCCTCGCTGCGGCCCGTCGTGGAGAACACCGCGGCGGCCGTGGAGGCGGGCTTCCATGTCCTCGGGGCACTGGTGCAGCCCGACAGCGACTGGGACGAGTACTACGTCCCGCTGGCCGAACGGGTTGCAGCCGCGGACCCGTCGGTTCCCGGCATGCCGGAGGCGCTCGCGGCCACCCGCGAGGAGCTGGATGTACGTCGCCGCCACGGCGCGGAGTACGGCTACGCCGGCTATGTGCTGCGCCCCTTCGATCCCCTCTGGCGTACCCGTCCTGAGACGGCCGCCGACCGCGACGCGGTGCACGGGGTCGTCGCGGCCGCCTTCCCCACCCGGGCCGAGGCCGATCTGGTCGACGCCCTGCGCACGGACTCCGGAGCATGGCTGCCCGGTCTGTCGTACGTGGCCGAGGCCACGGACGGCTCCGTCGCGGCCCATGCCCTGCTGACCCGGTGCCGGGTCGGGGACGCCCCGGCGCTCGCACTGGCTCCGGTGGCCACCTCACCGGATCACCAGCGCAGGGGCGCCGGCCGGGCGGTGGTCCGGGCTGCGCTGGACGCCGCGCGACTGCGGGGGGAGTCGCTCGTCCTGGTGCTCGGGCACCCTGAGTACTACCCGGCCTTCGGCTTCGAACCGGCGTCGCGGTTCGGGATAAGGCCGGGCTTCGAGGTCCCCGACGAGGCGATGATGGCACTGGTCCTCGACGATTCCGTGGCGGTGCCCAAGGGTGTGATCCACTACCCGGCGGCCTTCGGCGTCTGACGCGGCGTCCGTCCCGTCCCGCCCTCCGGGGCGGGACGGGACGGACATGCCAGCACCCGCAGTGCGGACAAGGGGCTTCTGTACGGCAGACTTGACCGCACTCGAGGGGTCCGGCGCACGAGGCCGGGTACCAAAGCGAAGGATGGGTATGCCGACCACACCAGCCACCGCGGCGCACAGCTCGTCGAACGGCACAGCAGACGCGATCATGCTCGAACTGGTCGACGAGAACGGCACCACCATCGGCACGGCGGAGAAGCTCGCCGCTCACCAGGCTCCGGGCCAGCTGCACCGGGCGTTCTCCGTCTTCCTCTTCGACGAGCAGGGACGGCTGCTGCTGCAGCGCCGCGCGCTCGGCAAGTACCACTCCCCCGGCGTGTGGTCGAACACCTGCTGCGGTCACCCGTACCCGGGAGAGGCGCCGTTCGCGGCGGCCGCCCGGCGGACGTACGAGGAGCTGGGGGTCTCGCCCTCGCTGCTCGCCGCAGCGGGCACGGTCCGCTACAACCACCCCGATCCGATGTCGGGCCTGGTGGAGCAGGAATTCAACCACCTGTTCGTCGGCATGGTGCAGGAGCGCCTGCGGCCGGACGAGGAGGAGGTCGGTGAGACGGCCTTCGTGACCGCCGGCGAGCTCGCGCAGCGGCATGCGGACGCACCGTTCTCGGCGTGGTTCATGACCGTGCTCGATGCCGCACGGCCCGCGATCAGGGAGCTGACGGGAACGTCCGCGGGCTGGTGAAACGCGCCGCGCGGGGGGCGGTCAGAGCTGCGTCTTCAGGGGCAGCGCCGCCCAGATGATCTTCCCGCCGCCGGCGGTGTGCTCGACGTCGCAGGTACCGCCCGCCTCGGTGGTGATCTCACGCACCAGGAGCAGCCCCCGGCCGCCGGTCTGCGCGTAGTCGGTGACCAGCGCCGTCGGCCGGTAGGGGTGGTTGTCCTCGACGGAGACCCTGATCCACTCCGCCCCGACGGCCACCTCGACCGCCAGCTCGGGCGAGAGCAGCGCCGCGTGACGGACCGCGTTGGTGACCAGCTCCGACACGATCAGCAGCAGCCCCTGGAGGATGTCGTCCTCGACGGGCACGCCCTGTCTCTCGATCAGGTCCCGTACGGCGTGCCGGGCCTGCGGCACCGAGACGTCGACGGCGGGGGCGGTGAAGCGCCACACCCCCTCGTACGACACGGGATGGGCCGGAACTCTCCCACGGCTCTCCATGGACCGCCACCCGCTCTCGACTCGCATGCCACTGACCATCGAGTAATGAGTGTCGGGAAGAGCGTGGTCCGGATCGCAGCGCTGACCACAAGTGGTCACTCTCAGAAGTAATTTGACCGGGTGATTATGACAGCGTCAGGTGATTGGACTACTTCTCGCCTTCTTCGGGCGTCATCTGGTCCGTCACCGGGCTGACGACCCGTCGCCCGCCCCTGCCGATCGCGATCGCTCCGAGTCCGTCGCACAAGCACCCCCAGCGGCAGCCCGAAGGCCCCTTGCCGCAACGGGTAGCATCCGGCGCATGGATCTCAGGGAGCAGGCGACACGGACGGAGCCACGGCTGGAGCACGCGGTCATGGACGGCGTCGCCACCGTTGTCATCGCCAACCCCGCCAAACGCAACGCCATGACCGCTGACATGTGGCAGGCGCTGCCCGTACTGCTGGAGGAGCTGGCGGCCGACCCCGGCGTACGTGTCCTCGTGCTCACCGGCGCCGGTGACACCTTCTGCGCCGGCGCGGACATCGCCTCCCTCCGCGACACGGGCGGGCGGCCGCAGGCCCTGGCCGTCCAGGCCGAGGAGGCCCTGGCGGCATTCCCCCGGCCGACGCTGGCCGCCGTGCGCGGCTACTGCGTGGGCGGCGGCAGCCAGCTCGCGGCCGCCTGCGATATGCGGTTCGCCGAGGAGGGCACTTCCTTCGGCGTCACCCCGGCCAAGCTCGGCATCGTCTATCCCTCCTCGTCGACGCGCCGGCTGGTCACGCTCGTGGGCCCGGCCGCCGCGAAGTTCCTGCTGTTCTCCGGGGAGCTGATCGGAACGGAACGGGCGCTGCGCACAGGGCTGGTGGACGAGATCCTGCCGGAGGGCGGGCTGGAGGGCCGGGTACACGCGTTCGCCCGGGTCCTGGCCTCGCGCTCGCAGCTGACCCAGGCCGCTGCGAAGGAGTTCGCCGACGGCCGCGAGGACCGGGACGCGTACTGGTCGCGGCAGGCGCGCGACAGCGGCGACACCGCCGAGGGGGTCGCCGCCTTCCTGGAGCGTCGCACGCCCCGTTTCACCTGGACGCCGGGGAGTGCCGGGGCCGCGCCTGCGTCAGGATGAACCGCTCTTGGCCCTCCACTCCTCGACCAGGGCCGCCGGGGCCTTGTCCGGCGACCCGGCGTCGTAGGGCGGCTGGGGGTCGTACTCGGTCAGCAGCTGGATGGCCTGGGCGTGTTCGTCACCCGCGATCCTGCCGAGCAGGGTGAGGCCCATGTCGATGCCGGAGGAGACCCCGGCGGCCGTGACGTACTTGCCGTCGACGACCACCCGCTCGCCCGTCGCTTCGGCCCCGAAGGTCTTCAGGAGGTCGAGGGCGAGCCAGTGCGAGGTGGCACGCCGGCCGGTGAGCAGTCCGGCGGCTCCGAGCAGCAGGGAGCCGGTGCACACCGAGGTCGTCCAGGTGCTGCCGGCATCCACCGCCCGCAGCCAGCCGAGCAGCGCCTCGTTCTCCATCTGGTCGCGCTGTCCGGGGCCTCCCGGGACGATCACCACGTCGGGGGCGGGCACGTCGGCGAGCGCACGGTCGGCGACGAGCGAGAGGCTGCCGGAGTCGTTGCGCACGGCGCCGGGCCGCTCGGCGACGAAGACGGTCTCGGCGCCGGGAGCCCGGCTGAGCATCTCGTACGGGCCCACGGCGTCGAGGGCGGTGAAGCGGTCGAAGAGCGCGATGGCGATCTGCATGGATGGATCCTTCCGCTGGTGGTGTCAGGTGGTGACGGGCTGGGAGCGGAAGCGGCGCCGGTATTCCGCGGGCGCCGTCCCGAGGGCTTTGACGAAGGCACGGCGCATCGCTTCCGGTGTGCCGTAGCCGCTGGCACGGGAGATGCCGGTGACGCCGTCGGCCGTGTCCTCCAGCAGCCGGCGGGCCTGCTCGAGGCGTACGCGCTCGACGTACCGCCCTGGAGTCAGGCCGGTCTCGGCCTGGAAGGCGCGGGCGAAGTGGCGGGGCGAGAGCCTGGCGCGGGCCGCGAGCGCCTCCACCGAGAGGTCGGCGTCCGGATGCTCGGTGATCCAGTGCTGGACCTCACGGAGGGGCGCGCGGACGGCGGTCTGCGCGGTGAGCTGGGCGCTGAACTGGGCCTGGTTGCCGGGGCGCCGCAGAAACACGACGAGACGGCGGGCGACGTCGAGCGCCACGTCCCGCCCGTGTTCCTCCTCTACCAGGGCGAGCGCGAGGTCGATGCCGGCGGTGACACCCGCCGACGTCGCCAGGCGTCCGTCGCGTACGAAGATCGGGTCGGGGTCCACGCGCACCGCCGGATACGCGCGGGCGAGCGTCTCGCACACCGACCAGTGGGTGGTCACCCGGTGGCCGTCGAGCTGGCCCGCCTCGGCGAGGAGAAGGGCGCCGGTGCACACCGACACCAGGTCCCGGGCCTGTGGGGCGTGCGTGCGGAGCCAGCGGACCAGCTCCGGGTCGGGCGTCCTCGTACCGGCGCCTCCCGGTACGAGCAGCAGATCGGGCACCGGGGCGTCCGCGAGGGTGCCGTCGGGGACGAGTGTGAGGCCGCTGGAGCAGCGGACCGGGGCCCCGTCGAGCGAGGCGGTGCGCAGCTCGTACGAGACGCCGGGGAAGCGGGAGGCGCCGGCGAAGACCTCCATCGGGCCGCTCACATCGAGGCTCTGGACGCCACCGAAGAGGACGACGAGTACGGATCGCTGCTTCATGTCCGCCATCCTGGGCGGGTGGACGGATGTCCGCAATGACGAGTTGCCCACCTTTCCTGCCATGCGGGCCCCACGGTCCGTCGGCGGCCGCCCTGGGACTACCCCGCGTACCAACCAGTCGGTAACGTACGGGCATGAGTTCTCTCCCCCCGCGCGCCGGACGCCGCTGCCACAACGCGCTCAACCCGCTGCACTCCTGTGTCTACTTCTCCCCCGACCTCGGCAAGGAGTTCGGGGAGCTCGGCATCGACGACGCGAGCCGCGTCTACTTCGCCGCGCGCGGCGCGGCCCTGGGCGCCGCCGGGGCGGGCACGGTCACCGCGACCTTCTACAACTTCAACCACGAGCTGGTGGCCCGCCATCTGCCCGCCGTCTGGTCGGACATCACCCCTCAGGCGGCGCTCGACGCCCGCCTGCGGGCCGCCGACTCGACGCTCCGCCGGGTGCTCGGCGAGGAGGCCCTCGCCTCCCCGGAGATGGCGGAGGCGGCCGGGCTGGCTCTGCGCGCCGCCGAGGCCTGTACCCGCCACGCCCGCCCGCTGTACGCCGCGCACGCGTACCTGGAGGTGCCGGACCAGCCGCATCTCGCGTACTGGCACGCGGCGACGCTGCTGCGCGAGCACCGCGGGGACGGGCACCTGGCCGCGCTGCTCACGGCCGGTCTCGACCCGCTGGAGGCCCTGGTCAGCCACACCGCCACCGGCAAGGGCATGGCGCCGCGCTGGATCCTGTCCACCCGCGGCTGGCAGCGCGCGGACTGGGACGCGGCGGTGGAGCGGCTGCGTGGCCGGGGCGTACTGGACGCGGAGGGCGAG
This sequence comes from Streptomyces sp. NPDC005794, assembly GCF_042871445.1. Classification (NCBI taxonomy): domain Bacteria; kingdom Bacillati; phylum Actinomycetota; class Actinomycetes; order Kitasatosporales; family Streptomycetaceae; genus Streptomyces; species Streptomyces sp. NPDC005794. Next base: position 94,498 of record NZ_JBIAIN010000026.1, on the reverse strand, counting down.
CTGACCGACGCGGGCACCGCGCTCAGGGCGGAGCTGGAGGAGGCGACGGACCGCATGGACGCCGCACCGTACGAGCACCTGGGCACCGCGGGTGTGGAGCGGCTCACCGAACTGAGCCGCGGATTCCTGTTCGCGGCGGCCTCCGCCGGGGCGTTCCCCGACGATCTGGTCGGCAAGGGCTGAGCCCCGCACACGTTTACGACGGGTGGAACCGGCCAGGCGGTAGACACACCCTACGAAGGAGGCACACCGTGTTCCGTGCGATCGCAAACGCTCTGAGTACCGTCGGATCGGCCGTGGCCACCGTGGTGACTCTGCCCTTCCGGCTCCTGGCAGGCCTTTTCGGTGGCGCGTCGCGCAGCGGCGGGGCCCGGCGCGCCTGACCGCACCGTTCGACAGGACGTCGGGGCCGTGATCGACCAGGTCACGCGACACGGCCCCCGGCCACCCGGCACAATGCAGGCGAAGGGGCCCACCCGGGTGTGGACGACCCCAGCCAGCACAGCCAGCACAGCCAGTACGAGAAGGCGAGTCGGGAAAACCGTGACGACGTCCATCGAAGGCAGGATCGCCGAGGAGCTCGGCGTACGTGAGCGTCAGGTGAAGGCGGCCGTCGACTTGCTCGACGGCGGGTCGACCGTGCCGTTCATCGCGCGCTACCGCAAGGAAGCGACCGAGATGCTCGACGATGCGCAGCTGCGCACGCTCGAGGAGAGGCTGCGGTATCTGCGGGAACTCGAGGACCGCCGCTCGGCGGTCCTCGAGTCCGTACGTGAACAGGGCAAGCTCGACGCCACCCTGGAGGCACAGATCCGGGCGGCCGACACCAAGGCGCGGCTGGAGGACATCTACCTGCCGTTCAAGCCGAAGCGCCGGACGAAGGCACAGATCGCGCGCGAAGCGGGCCTGGAGCCACTGGCCGACGGGCTGCTCGGCGACACGTCCGTGGATCCGCTCGCGGCGGCCGCCGCGTTCGTCGACACCGAGAAGGGTGTGGCGGACCCGGCGGCGGCGCTGGAAGGCGCCCGGGCGATCCTGACCGAGCGCTTCTCGGAGGACGCCGATCTGACCGGCGAACTGCGCGAACGCATGTGGTCGCGCGGCAGGGCAGTCGCGAAGGTACGGGACGGCAAGGAGGAGGCGGGCGCGAAGTTCGCCGACTACTTCGACTTCGCCGAACCGTTCACCGCACTGCCCTCGCACCGGATCCTCGCGATGCTCCGGGGCGAGAAGGAGGGCGTGCTCGACCTGGTCCTGGAGCCGGAGGAACCGTCGGAGCAGCCGGGCCCCTCGGCGTACGAGAACATGATCGCCCGCCGGTTCGGCGTGGCCGACCGCGGCCGGCCGGGGGACAAATGGCTGGGTGACACGGTCCGCTGGGCCTGGCGGACCCGGGTCCTCGTGCACCTCGGGATCGACCTGCGGCTCCGGCTGCGCACCGCGGCGGAGGACGAGGCCGTACGGGTCTTCGCCTCGAACCTGCGCGATCTGCTGCTCGCCGCGCCGGCGGGTACCCGGGCGACCCTGGGCCTCGACCCCGGTTTCCGCACGGGCGTGAAGGTCGCCGTCGTGGACGCGACCGGCAAGGTCGTCGCCACGGATGTCATCCACCCGCATGTGCCCGCGAACCAGTGGGACCGGTCGCTGGCGACGCTGGAGCGTCTCGCCAAGGAACACCAGGTCGACCTGATCGCGATCGGCAACGGCACGGCGTCCCGCGAGACCGACAAGCTCGCGGGAGACCTGTGCGACAAGCACCCGGAGCTGAAGCTCACCAAGGTGATGGTCTCGGAGGCAGGCGCCTCCGTGTACTCGGCGTCGGCCTTCGCCTCGCAGGAACTCCCGGACATGGACGTGTCGTTGCGCGGCGCGGTCTCGATCGCGCGCCGGCTGCAGGACCCGCTGGCCGAGCTGGTGAAGATCGATCCGAAGTCGATCGGCGTCGGCCAGTACCAGCACGACCTGTCCGAGGTGAAGCTGTCGCGCTCGCTGGACGCGGTGGTCGAGGACTGCGTGAACGGCGTCGGGGTCGACGTCAACACCGCGTCGGCGCCGCTGCTCTCACGGGTGTCCGGCATCGGATCCGGACTGGCCGAGAACATCGTGGCCCACCGGGACGCGAACGGCCCGTTCCGCTCCCGCCGCGCGCTCAAGGATGTGGCGCGGTTGGGCCCGAAGGCGTACGAGCAGTGCGCGGGCTTCCTCCGGATCCGGGGTGGTGACGATCCCTTGGACGCGTCGAGTGTGCACCCGGAGGCCTACCCCGTGGTGCGGACGATGGTGAAGCGGACGGGCGGCGATGTCGCCTCGCTGGTCGGCAACACGGACGTCCTGCGGTCGCTGCGGCCCGACGAATTCGTGGACGAGAAGTTCGGTCTGCCGACGGTGACGGACATCTTGAAGGAGCTGGAGAAGCCGGGCCGGGACCCGCGTCCGGCGTTCCGGACGGCCACGTTCAAGGAGGGCGTCGAGAAGCTCGGCGACCTGGCCCCCGGGATGGTGCTGGAGGGTGTCGTCACGAATGTGGCGGCGTTCGGCGCGTTCGTGGACATCGGCGTCCACCAGGACGGTCTCGTCCATGTGTCGGCGATGTCGCGGACGTTCGTCAAGGACCCGCGGGATGTCGTGAAGCCGGGCGACATCGTGAAGGTGAAGGTCATGGACGTCGACATCCCGCGCAAGCGTGTCTCGCTGACGCTGCGGCTGGACGACGAGGCCGGGGCGGCCCAGAGCGGCGGGCAGGGGCCCCGGCGCGAGAGGAGCGGGCAGGGGCAAAACGGCGGAGAACGCCCGCCGCGTCAGCGACAGGGCCAGGGACAGGGCGGTGTCCAGGGAGCCCGTCAGGCCGGCGGCCAGGGCGGTGACCGGCGCGGGGGCGGGGGCCAGGGCAGTGCCCCGCGTCCGGCGGCCGCTCCGGCCAACAGTGCGATGGCGGACGCGTTGCGGCGGGCCGGACTGGGCGGTTCCGACTCGGGCGGCCGCAAGCGCTGACATGAGACCGCGGCGGACGGGTGGCAGGAGGCTCCTCCTGCCACCCGTCGCTGTTCCTGATCGTTCGCCGGTGATCTGGGCAGCGGCGGTCAGGACGAGGGCCGGCCCCCGACGATCAAGCCGGCTGAGGACACGGTGTTCCAGCACAACGGCGACGGCAACCCACTGCGTCTGCGCCTCGTCCGGCATCAGCTACGTCGGCTGAGGCAGCCCCGGCGGACCGGCCCCGCTCCTCCCGTACGACGGGACGGGCGGGGCCTACGCGTCAGCCGCTCTCGGTGACCTTGCCGTCAGCGACCTCGACGCGGCGGGTCGTGTGGACGGCATCGAGCATCCGCCGGTCGTGCGTGACCAGCAGCAACGTCCCGGTGTACGCGTCCAGCGCCGACTCCAGCTGCTCGATCGCCGGCAGGTCCAGGTGGTTCGTCGGCTCGTCCAGCACCAGCAGGTTGACGCCCCTGCCCTGCAGGAGCGCGAGGCCCGCCCGGGTGCGTTCGCCCGGGGAGAGGGTCGTGGCGGGGCGCAGCACGTGGTCGGCGCGCAGGCCGAACTTGGCGAGCAGGGTGCGCACCTCGGCCGGCTCGGTGTCGGGGACGGCCGCGCAGAAGGCGTCCAGCAGACTCTCCGTGCCGTGGAACAGCTGGCGGGCCTGGTCGACCTCGCCCACCACCACGCCCGAGCCGAGCGAGACGTGGCCCGCGTCGAGGGGGAGACGGCCGAGGAGGGCGGCCAGCAGGGTGGACTTGCCCGCCCCGTTGGCCCCGGTGATGGCGACCCGGTCGGCCCAGTCGATCTGCAGGGTGGCCGGCCCGAAGGAGAAGTCCCCGCGGACGACGGCGGCGTCGCGGAGGGTGGCGACGACCGATCCGGAGCGCGGCGCGGAGGCGATCTCCATCCGCAGCTCCCACTCCTTGCGGGGTTCCTCGACGACGTCGAGGCGCTCGATCATGCGCTGGGTCTGCTTGGCCTTCGCGGCCTGCTTCTCGCTGGCCTCGCTGCGGAACTTGCGGCCGATCTTGTCGTTGTCGGTGGCCTTGCGTCGGGCGTTCTTGACACCCTTGTCCATCCAGCCCCGCTGCATCTGGGCGCGGCCCTCGAGCGAGGAGCGCTTGTCGGCGTACTCCTCGAACTCCTCGCGTGCGTGTGCGCGGGCGCGCTCGCGCTCCTCCAGGTAGGAGGCGTAGCCGCCGCCGTAGAGGTTGATCTCCTGCTGGGCGAGATCGAGTTCCAGGACCTTGGTGACGGTGCGCATCAGGAACTCGCGGTCATGGCTGACGACGACGGTACCGGCACGCAGTCCCGACACGAAGCGCTCCAGGCGCTCCAGACCGTCGAGGTCCAGGTCGTTGGTGGGTTCGTCGAGCAGGAAGACGTCGTAGCGCGAGAGCAGGAGCGAGGCCAGGCCGGCGCGGGCCGCCTGGCCGCCGGAGAGCGCGGTCATCGGCAGGTCGAGGCCGATGGTGAGCCCGAGGTCGGCGGCCACCTCCTCGGCCCGCTCGTCCAGGTCGGCACCGCCCAGGGCGAGCCAGCGCTCCAGGGTGTCGGAGTACGCGTCATCGGCGCCGGGCGCCCCGTCGACCAGTGCCTGGGTCGCGGCGTCCATCGCGGCCTGGGCCTCGGCGACCCCGGTGCGGCGGGCGAGGAACTCCCGTACCGACTCCCCCGCCCGGCGCTCGGGCTCCTGGGGGAGGTGTCCGACGGTGGCGGTGGGCGGGGAGAGCCGGAGCTCGCCCTCCTCCGGCCGGTCGAGCCCGGCGAGCAGGCGGAGCAGCGAGGATTTGCCGGCGCCGTTGGCTCCGACGAGACCGATCACGTCACCGGGCGCGACGACGAGGTCGAGTCCGGCGAAGAGGGTGCGGTCGCCGTGCCCGGCGGCGAGTTCCTTGGCGACGAGAGTGGCAGTCATCAGGGTCCCGATCCTAACGAACCTCCGGCGGCCGTCTCTCCGCCGGACCACGGGTGCGACCCTGGCCCGTTCCGCTTCCCGGCGGGCGCGAGACAGGTCTGGTCCGGCGAGCCGGCCTCGGCCACGACGTCGGCCGTGGCCGGTGCGCTCCGGTGGCCGTACCGGATCGAGCCCGAGGCGCTGGTCGGAGCGTGGTCGCTCGAGACGCTGCGGGTGTACGAAGAGCTGGCCACCCCCCGTGGAGACCGGTGTGCGCATGGTCGCCGGGGTGCGGCCGGTCCGGGGCCATGTGGTGGTGGTGGAGAACCCGGGGATCGACAAGTGGTTCACCCTGGTGGATCCGGCGTCCAGCGCGACGACGTACATGTTCCCGCAGCCGGGCGGGCTGGTCCTGGGCGGCACGGCGGAGGTGGACGATTCGCGCACGGAGCCCGATCCGCGTACGGCCGGGGAGATCGTGGCACGGTGCGCGCGGATACGGCCTGAGATCGCGGGAGCGCGTGTCATCGGCCACCGCGGTGGGGCTGCGGCCGGCCCGGGACGCGGGGGTGCACGTCGAGGCCGAGGAGCTGCCGGGCAGCGGACTGGTGCACAACTACGGGCACGGCGGGGCCGGGGTGCCGGTGGCCCGGGGCTGTGCGCGGGCCGCGGCCCAGCTGGTGGGCTGAGCCGCGGCCCCTGACCCGGGCGAGGAGCGTGAGGAGGCACAGGAGCGAGCCGGATCAGGCGGGCGGCTCGTGCTTGTGCCGCTCGTCGGAGGTGACCTCCGCCGGCCCGGGACCGATCCGGATCTCGAAGTCCCCGTCGTACTTGGCGTGCCCCTGGATGACCGCGGTTTCGACGGCCTCCACGCCGAACTCCCTGCGGACGATCATCGGGTCGTGCCTCAGGTCCCTCATGAGGGACACGCACATGCCGATCATGACGAGGGTGAAGGGCGCGGCCACCAGGATGGTCAGATTCTGCAGTCCTGCCAGCGCGTCGCCCTGGCCGTTGCCGATGAGCAGCATGACGGCCGCGACGGCTCCGGTGACGACGCCCCAGAAGATCACGACCCACTTGGCGGGTTCGAGGACGCCCTTCTGGGAGAGCGTTCCCATCACGATCGATGCGGCGTCTGCGCCCGAGACGAAGAAGATGCCGACCAGGACCATCACCAGGATGCTCATGAGGGTCGCGACCGGGAACTGCTGGAGCACGCCGAAGAGCTGTGCCTCCGGGGTGTCGCCGACGCCCTTGAGTTCCCCCGCCTCCTCCAGCCGGATCGCCGATCCGCCGAAGACGGCGAACCAGACCAGGCTGACCGTGCTGGGCACCAGGATCACACCGCCGACGAACTGACGGATCGTCCGGCCCCGGCTGATCCTGGCGATGAACATGCCGACGAAGGGCGTCCACGAGATCCACCACGCCCAGTAGAAGACCGTCCAGCTGGCGAGCCAGTCGGCCACTGCCCCCTTTCCGGTGGCCTCGGTGCGCCCGGCGAGCTGGGCGAGGTCACCGAAGTACGCGGCGATGGAGGTGGGCAGCAGGTCGAGCACGATGATGGTGGGCCCCGCGATGAAGACGAAGATCACCAGGATCAGGGCGAGCACCATGTTGATGTTGGACAGCCACTGGATGCCCTTCTCGACTCCGGACACGGCCGAGGCGACGAAGGCGACCGTCAGCACCGCGATGATCGCGACCAGAAGGCCGGTGCCTGTCTTCTCCATCCAGTTGAGTTCCTGGAAACCACTGCCGATCTGGAGCGCGCCGAGACCGAGCGAGGCCGCCGAGCCGAACAGGGTCGCGAAGATGGCGAGGATGTCGATGATCCGGCCGAGGGTTCCGTGGGCGCGCGTCTCACCGATGAGCGGCACGAAGACAGAGCTGATCGTCTGCCTTCTGTGCCGGCGGTAGGCGCTGTACGCGATGGCGAGGCCGACGACGGCGTAGATCGCCCAGGGGTGCAGGGTCCAGTGGAAGAGGGTGGTGGCCATCGCCGTCTGCAAGGCCTCGGCGGCGACCGTGGGATGGGTGCCGGGCGGCGGATCGACGAAGTGGGCCAGCGGCTCACTGACGCCGTAGAACATCAGGCCGATTCCCATGCCGGCGCTGAACATCATCGCGACCCAGGAGACCGTACGGAACTCGGGCTCCTCACCCTCCTGTCCGAGCGAGATCTTCCCGTAACGGCTGATCGCGAGCCAGAGGGCGAAGACCACGAACCCGGAGGCCGCCAGCATGAAGGCCCAGCCACCGTTGTGGATCAGCCCGTTGAGCAGCGTGCTGGAGACGTTCTCCAACGAGTCGGTGGCCGTGGAACCCCAGACCACGAAGGCGACGGTGAGCACCGCCGTGACGCCGAAGACCACCCGGTCGGTCGTGGGGCGCCGGCCGTGATGCGGCTCGGCGGGTAGATCGGCCGTGACCGGGAGGTAGTCTCCCCGACCGCCCGGATCCTGCTCGTCGTGTGACACAAATGGCACCTTTCACGCAGTGCGAAATTTCGCTCTCCGTAGGCAGTACCACACGCGGTGTGCATCTCGACGGATCAACAAGCCGTTCCGGCTTGACCTTTTGTGCACCGATATGTCGCATGATCGTGGTGCGATCATCTGTCCGATCGCCCGGACCAGGCGGTTAGGCTGACGGCGTTCGTGCCGAACCCGCCAGTTCCAGCCGCTCCCAGCCGGGACGCGCGTGTACGAGGAGCGACTCTTGCCCGACCCAACCCTCGATCCGAAGCGTGCCGCCCGGCCCACCCTGGAGGCCGTGGCCGCCCGTGCCGGGGTGTCAAGGGCGACGGCGTCCCGTGTCGTCAACGGCGGTGCGGGTGTGCGGCAGCCACTCGTGGACCAGGTGCGCAGGGCGGTCGACGAGCTCGGCTACATCCCGAACCATGCGGCGCGGACGCTGGTCACCCGGCGCAACGGCGCCGTGGCCGTGGTCATCGACGAGCCCGAGTTCCGGATCTTCTCCGACCCGTTCTTCTCCCGCCAGATCCGCGGGATCAGCCGCGAACTCAACGCCCACGACGCACAGCTGGTCCTGCTCCTGGTGGAGGGCAGCGGGGACTTCGACCGGGTCACCCGCTATCTGGCAGGGGGGCATGTGGACGGCGTGCTGGCCTTCTCGCTGCACACGGACGACGAACTGCCGGCGATCCTCCGGCGGTTCCAGGTCCCCACGGTCTACGGGGGCCGCCCGGATCACCCGGCGGCCGGCGAGGACGCGCCGCAGGTGCCATACGTCGACTGCGACAACCGGGGCGGCGCCCGCGAGGCCGTACGGCATCTGGTCTCGCTCGGCCGGCGGCGCATCGCACACATCGCCGGACCCCGTGACCAGGTGTCGGCACTCGACCGGATCGACGGGTACCACGACGTGCTGCCGGACGCGGGACGGGAGCTCGTCGCGGTCGGTGACTTCACCACGGAGGGCGGGGCCCGGGCCATGGAGAGCTTGTTGGACACCCGTCCCGATCTCGACGCCGTCTTCGTGTCCAACGACCTGATGGCGTCGGGCGCCCTGCGGGTGCTGCGGGAGCGGGGCGTCCGGGTGCCGGAGGACGTGGCCGTGGTCGGGTTCGACGACATGGCGTCGGTGGCGGAGGCCGCCGTACCACCGCTGACGACGGTCCGTCAGGACGTCGAGGGCATGGGGCGGCTGATGGTGCGGCTGCTGATGGAACGGCTGAACAGCGACACGGCGGCCTGGCCCGAGTCCGTGATCACTCCGACCGAACTGGTCCACCGCGCCTCGGCCTGAGACCCCCGCCGGGCGGGGCGGGCCCGCGACCCGGCCGGTGGGCCGCGGAACCGTGGAGGATCAGCCCGACCGCCTTCGGCCGGCCCGCCACTCGGCCCGCGCCGACCTGGCGAGCGGCAGATAGCGCAGCCGCTCCGGGAGCAGCGGCACGATCCGCCGGACCACGGCACCGAAGCGCCGCAGGCGCCGTTCCTGCTCGGGGGTCCAGTCCAGCCCGATGGCCTCGCGGGCGTCGGGCGGCATCAGGCCGACGGTGATGAAGCTGCGGAACCGCGCCAGCGGCGGGAACAGCAAGGGCCACAGCGCTCTCAGCAGCAGCCGCAGCCCGAGGGGCCCCCGGTCCGGCGGCGGTACGGGAATGTCCGTGGCGACCAGTTCCCGGACGACGACGGTGGCCTCCACCTCGTCGGCCAGCATCTTGCGGTAGTACGGCCAGAATTCCTCGATCGTCTGCGGCATGTCCCGGTCCTGGATGCCCAGGACCCGGCCGACCTGGAGCCACTCGCGGTACAGGGCGCGTTCCTGCGGCCCGGTGAGCGGGCGGACCAGATAGCGCGACGCGTGCCGATAGACGGGGAAGCCGGTGGCGTGCACCCACGCGTAGTTCGCGGGTGTGAGCGCGTGGTAGCGGCGGCCCCGGGTGTCGGTGCCCTGGATCGTGCGGTGCAGCTTCCTGAGCCTGCGCCCCTCCTCCGCGGCGGCCTCTCCCCCGTACACCCAGAGCTGGAGGGACCTCAGGGAACGCTCTCCGCGCCCCCAGGGGTCCGTACGGAAGACCGAGTGGTCGTCGACGCCGGCGCCGACGGCGGGGTGGGCGACCTGGAGGGTGAGCGCGGCGGGCAGCATCAGCAGTCCGCGGATGTCGCCGGCGAGGCTCCACAGGACGCCGCCCGGCGGGGGCGGTGCGGGCTCTCCTGCGCTGGTCATGCGGGTGCTCCCAAGGGCCGGCGGGCGCTCGGATCGGTGCCGGGCCCGTGTGTGTTCCAGTATGCGATCGCGAGCGCGCCGGCGAGCCGCAGGGGTGGCGGGACCAGCTTCACGAGCACCCGCACCAGCCGGACGAAACGGCGCAGGGCGCGTTCCTCGCGAGGGCTCCACTCCAGGTCGAGGCGCTCGCGGAGCGCCGGGGGCAGGGTGCCGACGGTGACCAGCAGGACGTAGTGCGCGGCCTTGGCGCCGACGGGGCGCCAGAGGGCTTCGGGGAGCCGGCGGACCGGTGGTTTCTGCGGGCGGCGCAGTTCGGTCAGGACGTCCAGGACCGACTGGTTGAGCTCCAGCCGTTCACCGACCGTCTCGTCGTAGTACGCGCAGAAGGAGGCCCAGTCGGGCGGCAGGTGGTGGTCCTTGAGCCCCCAGATCCGTCCGACGTCGCGCATGCCCCGGTAGTACTCCTCGGTCTCCTCGGCGCTGAGCCCCGTACCGAAGATCCGGTGCCCGTCGTACCCACCGCGGACCAGGGTGGCGTGGACCCAGTGGTACGCCTCCGGGTTGAGCGCGTGGTAGCGACGGCCCTGGCTGTCGGTGCCCTTCAACGGGGCGTGGACGCGCAGGAGGCGCTCGCCCTCGGCGGTCGCGGCGGCCTGCCCCCCGTAGATCACGGTGTGCAGCGACGACACCGTGCGCCACAGTCGCTGCCACGGAGCGGCACGGAAGTCCGAGTGGTCCTCGACGCCCGCGCCCACGACAGGGTGGGCGACCTGGAGCAGCAGCAGCTGGGGGGCGATCAGGAAGTTCCGGATGTCCCCGAAGTAGCGCCATGCGGCACTGCCACGGAGTGGTGCCCTTGCGGCGGAGGGTGGCTCGGCACCCTTGTGCGTGTCCATGCGGGCTCCCTTCTTCGAATCCGTGTCAGCAGTGTTGACGCGCCTCGTGAAACAAGTCAATAGTATTTGTAACTTTGACTCTCGGGGCGAGAGGGGACGTCACATGCCTGACGCAGCAAGCGAGTTGAGCCACACCGGCCTCACGGCCGGCCCCCGCACCTGAAACCGGCCGTGTTCACAGAGACAGAGGAGGGCGCACGCCATGAGCCGCTACAGCCGACTGCGCGAGATACGCCGGATGGATCCCGCCCGCGACTGCGCGGAGATACTCCGGCTGATGTCCCAGTACGAGTTCCCGTGGGACTACCGGCAGGGCATCAGTGTCGCCTTCCTGCGTGACTACGGGGTCCCGAGGATCTCCGTACTGCTCGACCGCACCCAGGAGTTCGAGCGCAACGGTCAGAAGCGCTACGACGACACCGTCCTCTTCGGATACGAGATGGCGGCCGACGGCTTCGACTCGGAGCGCGCCCGGGCCGCGGCCCGGCATCTCAACCGGATCCACGGCAAGTACCGCATCCCGAACGAGGACTACCTCTATGTGCTGGCCACCACGGTCGTCGGCCCCAAACGCTGGATCGACCGGTTCGGGTGGCGGCCCCTGTGCGCGCAGGAGACGGGAGCGCTGGCGGAAGTGGGGCGGCGGATGGCCGCCATGATGGGCATCGACGACGTTCCCGACACCTACGAGGGGTTCGAGAAGCTGCTCGACTCCTACGAGGACCGGATGTTCGCGTACGACCCGGCGAACCGCCGGGTCGCCAACGCCACCTTCCGGGTCATGGCCGCCTGGTACCCGGCCCCGCTGCGCCCCCTGGTGGCCAGGTTCTCGCTCGCCCTGCTGGACGAGCCGCTGTTACGCGCGCTGGGCTTCCCCGCGCAGCCACGGTGGGTGCGGGCGGCCGCCGTGCGTCTCGTGCGCGCCCGGTCACGCGGCGTACGGCTGCTGCCCGCCCGGCCCCGGTGGCTGCCCTCCCGCCCCCGGCCACGCAGCTACCCCTTCGGATACCAGCTCGACGATCTCGGTCCGCACTGGGCGCAGGGCCGACCGCTGGAACCTCTGCCCCTGGAGAAGTCATGACGACCGGAACGAACCGTGCGGCGCACGGCATCGAGGACATCCGCGCCGCGGTGGCACGGGCCAGGAGCGCCGGCCGCGGCTGGGCCTCGCTCGGAGCGCGGGAGCGGCGCGCGGCACTGCTGCGGTGGAAGCGCCGGCTCGCCCTTCGCGCGGACGAGTTCGCCGAGGTGATCGCCGCCGAGACCGGGAAGCCGGTGCGCGACGCCCGCTCCGAAGTGCTGCTGACAGTGGTCCATCTGGACTGGGCGGCACGCAATGCCCACCGGGTGCTGGGCCGGCGGCGGGTGTCCTCCGGTCTGCTGTCGATCCATCAGCGGGCGCTGCTGTCCTACCGGCCGCTCGGCGTGATCGGGGTGATCGGGCCGTGGAACTATCCGCTCTACACGCCGATGGGGTCGATCGGTTACGCCCTCGCGGCAGGCAACGCCGTGGTGTTCAAGCCGTCCGAACTCACGCCAGGAGTGGGGGTCCTGCTGGCCCGGAGCTTCGGAGAAGCCGTGCCGGACCACGCGGATCTGCTGCGGGCGGTCACGGGCCCGGGTTCCACCGGGGCCGCGCTGGCCGGAGCGGACGGGCCGTCCGGTGTGGACAAGGTCGCCTTCACGGGCTCGCCCGGCACCGCCCGCAAGGTCGCGGCGGCCTGCGCGGCCACCCTCACACCGCTGCTCGCCGAGTGCGGGGGCAAGGACGCGGTGCTGGTGGCGGCGGACGCCGATCTGGACGCGGCGGCAGACGCGATCGTGTGGGGCGCCATGGGTAACGCCGGACAGACCTGTGCGGGCGTGGAGCGGGTGTACGCGGTGGCCTCGGTGCACGAAGCACTGTGCGCGCGCATCGTGAGCCGGGCGCGGGCGCTTGCGCCCGGTGAGGCCTACGGCCCGCTCACACTGCCCGCTCAGCTCGGCGTGGTGGAACGCCATGTGAAACAGGCCCTGCTGGACGGCGGCACGGCCAGGCTGGGCGGACCCGACGCCCTTCGGGCCCACGTGCTCGGGCCGGTGGTGATGTCGGATGTGCCGGAGGATTCACCGGCCATGACCGAGGAGACCTTCGGCCCGGTCGTCGTGGTGAACCCGGTGCGCGACATGGACGAGGCCGTGGAACGGGCCAACGCGTCGGCGTACTCCCTGGGCGCCGCCGTCTTCACCCGCTCCCGTGCGGCGGGGCTCGCGCTGGCCGAGCGCCTCGGCTCCGGCGCCGTGTCGGTGAATTCGATACTCGGCTTCGCCGCGATTCCCTCACTGCCGTTCGGCGGTGCGGGCGAGTCGGGGTACGGGCGGATCCACGGCGAGGAAGGGCTGCGGGGCTTCGCTGCGCCGCATTCGGTCACCGTGCGGCGGTTCGCACCGGTGGCGGACCTGACGTCGTTCGCGACGCCTCGGGAGAAGGCGGCCCGGGCGGTCGAGCTGGGCAGGAAGCTGCACGCCCGGTTCTGAGGTCGGTCACGTGGCGTTGAGCAACGGCACCAGACAGCGGCGGGCGAAGCCGCGCACCTGCTCGTCGTCGTCCAGTTCGAAGCAGCTCACCGGATTGAGGAGGAAGGAGACGGTGATCCGCACCATCAGTTCGGCGACCGGTGTCGGGTCCGTCTCCGGCCGCCCTTCGGCGCGCTGGGCGTGGCGGAGCCGATCGGTCAGATATCCGCGCATCGCGAGGAAGGCCGGGCCGCTCTCCAGCGTGAGGAAGGGGAGCATGATCTCCGGCTCCAGCCTCAGCAGCCCGCCTACCAGCGGGTGTTCACGGATGTGCTTGAGGACGGCGACGAAGCCGGCGACGAGGCGGTCCTCCATGGTGGGCAGGGCGGCCACCGCCTCGTCCACGTCCACGACGAATCTGCGGTACTCCCGCAGCAGGCAGGCGGAGACCAGGCTGTCCTTGTTGCCGATCCGCCGGTACACGGTGACCCGCGAGACCTTGGCGCGCTTGGCCACGTCGTCGACGGTCGAGCGACGCAACCCGAAGGTCATGAACTGCTCGCGCGCCGCGTCCAGGATCTGTTCGGTCAGCGCGTCCGACGGCGGCGTCTCACCGAGCGCCCTGGTCAGCAGTGTCTCGTTGTCACCCGGTGCCGCCATGAGCCCTCCCCGTTCTGTGCAACCACTCAACCATATCGACAACGCAACAGTGTTACCTCATTCATTCCTTTGTAACCCGCCTCCGGAGGTAGTCCATGTCCACCGTCCACGCCCTCCCGCGGTCGCTCTCCTCCGAGCAGCGGGCATTCGTCACGGCCCTGCGCGACTTCGCCCGGCGCGAGTGCGGCACGCGCGAGCAGCGCGACGCGCTGGCCGCGGAGACGGGCGGCCCGCACGCCCCGTCGCTCTACGCCCGGCTGGCGGAGCTCGGCTGGCTCGGTGTGTGCCTGCCGGAGGCCTACGGGGGCGCGGGAGGCGGGATGACGGATGCCTGCCTCTTTCTGCGGGAGACGGCGCGCGGCCTCGTGCCGGCGGGCGGCTTCATCACCTCGGTGATCACGGCGAAGGCGTACGAGCGATTCGGCAGCGAGGCCCAGTGCGAGGCGGCGATCGGTGGCGCGGTGGCCGGCCAGGTGCTGTCCGTCGCGATGTCGGAGCCGGAGGCCGGATCCGACGTGGCCGCGCTGCGGTGCAAGGCCGAACGCACACCGGACGGCGGCTGGGTGGTCAACGGTCACAAGACATGGATCTCCAACGCGCATCTGGCCGAGCACATCCTGCTGGTGGCCCGGACCGAGGCGAGCGGCTCGAAACACCAAGGGCTGACCATGTTCCATGTCCCGGCCGGGACACCGGGCGTCGGGATACGGCCGATCGAGACGATGGGCGGGCGTGAGGTCAACGACGTCTTCTTCACCGATGTCAGGCTGCCGGCCGACGCCGTGGTGGGCTCGGCGGACCACGCCTGGACCCAGCTGATGGCGGGCCTCGACGCGGAGCGGCTCTTCCTGGCGGCGAACATGCTGGGTCTGGCGGAGCGGATCCTGGACGACACCGTGGCGTATGTGCGGGGACGCGAGCAGTTCGGCCGCCCGGTCGGCTCCTTCCAGGCCCTGCGGCACCGGCTGGCCGACCTGGCCACCGAGATCGAGTGCGCACGGCTGCTGGTCTTCGACGTGGCGGCGGCCTGCGACGCCGAACCGGAGAAGCTGTTCCCCCGCGAGGCGTCCATGGCGAAGCTCAAGGCCACCGAGACTGCGAAGCACGCGGCGCTGGAGGGCATGCAGATGATGGGCGGCTACGGCTACGCCACCGAGTACGACATGGAGCGCCATCTGCGGGCGGCGGTGGTGTCGACGGTGTACGGCGGCACGAGTGAGATCCAGCGCGACATCATCGGCAAGAGCTACGGCCTGTAGAGCACCCGGCAGGGGCGGCGGCGCTCAGCCGAAGTCGTACACCGTCACCTCGATGCCACGGCTCACCAGCCGTTCGGTGATGAGGGGTTCGACCTTGGGCCAGGCGCCGCCCGCCAGCCCGCAGCCGATCCGCGGCATGTGGACGGAGGCCCCCAGCTCGGCAGCCTTGGCGGCCACCTTGTCCAGACCGGCGTCGATCGCCTCGTAACGCACCGGCACTCCCTTGCTGCCGGTGCGTGTCCCCCGCTGGCCCACCACGTTCGCCACCCAGACGTACTGCTCGACCTGAGCGAACTGCGCGGCCCCCAGCCCGAAGTCGTTACCCGCGCGCTCACGGTGCCAGCGACGGTAGGCGGCTTCCGGCTCGGGCCAGCGACGGGACAGGGCGAGGACGAAGCCCTTGCCCCAGCCGCCCAGGTCGTTGCAGACGTGCACGATCAGCTTGACGCCCTTGCCCTGAGGGCTGGTGGCGTCGCCCTGTACGTAGGTGATCCTCGACATGCCCTCACCGTACGTTCCCCCACTGACAGGCGGCCCCCGGTCAGGTGCCGCTCTCCTCGTAGAGGGCGTCCAGCACCTGTGCGTACTGCTCGCGGATGACACGGCGGCGCAGCTTCAGCGAGGGGGTCAGCTCGCCGGTGCCGGGGCCCCATTCCCCGGCCAGCAGCCGGTGGTGTTTGACCTGCTCGGTGCGGTTCAGCCGGGCGTTGGCGGCCTGGACGGCGCGGTCCACCTCCGCGCGAACGGCGGGGTGGGCGGCGAGCGCGGCCATGTCCTCGCCGCCCTCGATGCCCCGGGCCGAGGCCCAGGCGGGTGCCGTCTCCGCGTCCAGGACGAGGAGCGCCACCAGGTAGGAGTGCCCGTCGCCGTGGACGAACGCCTGGCCGATCAGCGGGTGTTCCTTGAGGGTGTTCTCCACCAGTGCCGGAGACACGTTCTTCCCGGTCGAGGTGATGATCATTTCCTTCTTGCGGTCGGTGAGCCAGAGGAAACCTGCCTCGTCCAGGCGTCCGATGTCGCCGGTCGCGAACCAGCCGTCCTCGTCCAGAGCCCGTTCCACGGTGCCGTCGGCGCGCAGATAGCCCCGGAACACGGTCTCGCCCCGGACCAGGATCTCGCCGTCGTCGGCGATCCTCAGCTCCAGTCCGTCCAGCGGCCTGCCGACCGAGCCGAGGCGGAATCCGGACGGGCTGTTGGTGGTGCACACCCCGACGGTCTCGGTGAGTCCCCAGGCGTCCATCACGACCATGCCGAAACCGGCCCAGAAGCGCACCACGTCCAGTGGCATGGGCGCGGAGGCGCTGGCCGTCCACACCAGTCGCTCGAAGCCGGCGAGGGAGAGCACCGGGTCCAGGACCGTCTCCTTGGCGTGGCGGTAGGCGGTCTCGAGCTCCGCGGGAGGCTGTTCGCCCCGCTCGCGGAAGGCCACATGCTCGCGGGCCGTGTCCCCGGCCGCCTCGATCGCGGCCCGCTGCTCCTCGGGCAGGGTGGCGAGCGCGGCCTTGACGGAGGCGGCGAGCTTCTCCCACACGCGGGGGACGCCGAAGAACTGGGCGGGGTGCAGGGCGCGGGCGGTCGCGGCGACCGCCGCGGTCTCGGCGCAGAGGTGGACGTGCGAGGCACGGAAGACCGGCAGGTAGATCCCGAGCATCCGCTCGGCGATGTGGGCGAACGGCAGATAGCAGATGTGCGCGACATGGTCCGGCAGTTCCACCACCCGGTCCAGGGCCAGCGCGTTGACGACCACGCTGCGGTGGGTGAGGGGCACGGCCTTGGGATCGCCGGTCGTGCCCGAGGTGTAGACGACCGTGAGCAGGTCCTCGGCGCCCGGGACGCGCCAGGCCGCTTCGAACTCCTTCTCGTCGTAACCCTGTTGTCCGGTCGCGTACAGGGAGGCGTACGCGGGGCGGTCACCGGCGCCCTCCGGCTCCACCACGATGAGCACCTCCAGGGGGACGGTGGCGTCCGCGAGGAGAGGCTCCCAGAGTTCGCGTTCCCGCGCGCCCTCGACGACCGCCAGCCGGGCGCCGCTGTGCCGGGCGATGTGGGCGATCTGCCCGGGGGCAGCGGTGCCGTACACCGTGACCGGTACGGCACCGAGGTGTGTGAGGGCCAGGTCGCTGAGCCAGTGTTCGGGGCGGTTGCCCATCATCATCAGGACCTGTTGGCCGCGTGCGACACCGTGGGCGGCGTATCCGGCGGCGAGCACCGCGGTCTCGCGGCGCACCTCCCGCCAGGTCAGAGTGGTCCATGCGTCGCCGTTGTCCGGGCTCCGCCACGAGAGGGCGGGCAGGTCCCCATGGTCTTCGGCGTTACGCGCCAACAGCGCCGGCAGGGTGAGCCGGTCGGTCTCGGTGGGAACTCGCAGGATCGTGGTCACGGCCGTCTCCTGTCGCCGTCGGCCGGACCGCACGGGGCCCGCGCCGGAGGGATGACGCGCTTCGATGGTGCCGGAGACTTTCACACCACTGGTGAGACAGCAATACTGTTGCACCTGGTTGGTACAAGCCCCCCGGTGCACGGCCCCTGCGCAGCAGGCCACGGGCCGGCGCGCGATTCCCGGGACAAACCCTCGTGACCGGTGTGGCCGTCCACGGCCGTTTCCACAGCCGCCACGTGTTCCAGCAGGTCGGCGGGGATCTGCAGGACGCCGCGCCCAGCCGGCGGCAGCCTCTGGCGCAGTGCCGTCGCCGGCCGGAGTTCGCCGTCCCGCACGTGCCCTCACGGTGCCTCCCGTCCCGCTTCCGTGAGGGCCACGTTCTGGCGGCGGGCATCCGCTTCGCTGCGCGAACGACGGACGCAGACCTGCTCGTCACCCCCGGGCACTTTCACAACAGTGGTGCGACAGCAATACTGTTGCACCTGATCGACCCAGGCCCGTCAGGACGGGCCTGTCCGCGACAAGGAGCAGCCATGGCGACCGGGGCCGACGAGCCGACGCTGACCGTCGACGAACTGGCGGCGCGTGCGGGAGTCACCGTGCGCACCGTGCGCTTCTACAGCACCAAGGGCCTGCTGCCGCCTCCCGTGATCGGGCCCCGTCGCGTCGGGCACTACGGGCCGGACCATCTCTCCCGACTGGCCCTCATCGAGGAACTCCAGCATCAGGGCATGACGCTGGCCGCCATCGAACGCTATCTCCAGCAGTTGCCGCCCGACCTGAGCGCGCAGGACCTGGCGATCCACCGCGCCCTGGTGGCGTCCTGGGCACCGGACTCGGCGGAGGACATGGAACGCGCCGAGCTGGAGCGACGGGCGGGCAGAGCCCTCAGCGGGCAGGACGTGGACCGGCTGGCGGCCATGGGGGTGCTGGAGCGTCCCGGGAAGTCCGAGGGGCCCTTCCGGGTGGATCCGGGTCTGCTGCGGCTCGGGGTGGAGCTCCTGGACGTGCCCATCGCCCACGAGACCATCCTGGCCGCGCGCACGGTGCTGCTGGAGCACACCCGCTCGGCAGCCCACGAGCTGACCCGGCTGTTCCGGGACGAGGTGTGGAACCCCTACCGGGAGCGGGAGTCGGACCCGGAACACGTGAAGGCGATGAAGTCGCTGTCGGCCCATATGCAGCCGATGGTGCTCCAGGCGCTGCTGACCGCCTTCCAGCGGTCGTTGAAGGAGGAACTGCGGGCCGCGTTCACCACGAGCGAGGAAGCGTGAACACGGCCCGCGAGGGACGCCCTCAGTCGTGGAAGGTCTCGCCCTTCTCCGCCTTCTCCACCAGCAGCGGCGACGGCAGGAAGCGGTCGCCGTAGCGCTCCGCGAGCTGCTGTGCCCGTGCCACGAAGCCGGGCAGGCCCCCCTCGTACCCGTTGATGTACTGGAGCACGCCGCCGGTCCAGGCCGGGAAGCCGATGCCCATGATGGAGCCGATGTTGGCGTCGACGACGGTCATGAGCACGTTCTCCTCCAGGCAGCGGACGCTGTCCAGTGCCTCGGAGAAGAGCATCCGCTCCTTCATGTCCTCGAAGGGCACGTCGGTTCCGGGCTTCGTGAAGTGCTCACGCAGCCCCGTCCAGAGCGCACCGCGCTTGCCGTCCTCGCCGTACTCGTAGAAGCCCGCTCCCCCGCTGCGCCCGGGCCGTCCGAACGCGTCGACCATCCGGTCGATGACCTCGTCCGCCGGGTGCGTGGCCCAGGTGCCACCCGCCTCCTCGACGGCGCGCCGGGTCTCGTTGCGGATCTTGCGGGGCAGGGTGAGCGTCAGCTCGTCCATGAGGGAGAGCACCTTGGCCGGGTAGCCGGCCTGCGCCGCCGCCTGTTCGACCGACGCGGGTTCGACACCCTCGCCGACCATCGCGACGCCCTCGTTGATGAAGTGGCCGATGACGCGCGAGGTGAAGAAGCCCCGCGAGTCGTTGACGACGATCGGGGTCTTCTTGATCCTGCGCACCAGGTCGAAAGCGCGTGCCAGGGCCTCGTCGCCGGTCTTCTCGCCCTTGATGATCTCGACGAGCGGCATCTTGTCCACGGGTGAGAAGAAGTGCAGCCCGATGAAGTCGGCCGGGCGCGTGACCCCTTCAGCGAGGGCGGTGATGGGCAGCGTCGAGGTGTTGGAGCAGAGCAGCGCGTCGGGGTCGACGATGTCCTGGATCTCCTGGAACACCTTGTGCTTGAGCGCGGTGTCCTCGAAGACCGCCTCGATCACGGCGTCACAGCCCGCGAGGTCGGCCGGGTCACCGGTCGGAGTGATGCGCGCCAGCAGCTCGTCCCGCTTCTCCTCGGTCGTACGGCCCCGGGAGAGCGCCTTGGCGAGGAGCTTCTCGCTGTACGCCTTGCCCTTGGCAGCCGCCTCGGCGGAGACGTCCTTGAGGACGACGTCGATGCCGGCGCGGGCGCAGGAGTAGGCGATGCCCGCGCCCATCATCCCGGCGCCGAGGACGGCCACCTTGCGCACCTGGCGCTCCTCGACGCCCCCCGGGCGGCTGGCGCCGGAGTTGACGGCCTGGAGGTCGAAGAAGAACGCCTGGATCATGTTCTTCGCGACCTGGCCGGTGACCAGCTCGGTGAAGTAGCGCGCCTCGATGGTCTGCGCGGTCTCGAAGTCGACCTGCGACCCCTCGACCGCCGCGGCCATGATGTTGCGGGGCGCGGGCATGGGCGCGCCCGCGAGCTGCTTCTTCAGATTCGCCGGGAAGGCCGGCAGGTTGGCCGCGAACTTCGGGTTCGACGGGGTGCCGCCGGGAATCCGGTAGCCCTTGACGTCCCAGGGCTGCTGCGACTCCGGGTGGGCGTCGATGAAGGCGCGGGCCTTCTCGAGCATCTCCTCACGGGTGGCCGCGACCTCATGGACGAGGCCGTTGTCCAGCGCCCGCCGGGGGGTGTACTGGGTGCCCTGCAGGAGGACCTTCAGCAGCGCGTCGGTGATGCCCATCAGCCGCACGGTCCGGGTGACACCGCCGCCGGCGGGCAGCAGACCGAGGGTGACCTCGGGCAGGCCGATACGGGAGCCGGGGGCGTCCAGGGCGACCCGGTGGTGGGCTGCGAGCGCGATCTCGTATCCGCCGCCGAGTGCCGCGCCGTTGATCGCGGCGACGACCGGCTTGCCCAGGGTCTCGATGCGGCGCAGCGCGTTCTTGATGGCCGTTCCGGCGTCGAACGCCGCCTGCGCGTTCTCCGGACCGATCTTGATCATGTCCTTGAGGTCGCCGCCCGCGAAGAAGGTCTTCTTCGCGGAGGTGTAGATGATGCCCCGGATGGAGTCCTTCTCGGCCTCCGCGCGGTCGGCGACGGCCGCGATGGACTCCTTGAAGCCCTGGTTCATCGTGTTGGCGGACTGGTTGGGGTCGTCGAGTACGAGGGTGACGACGCCGGTCTCGTCCTGTTCCCAGCGGATGGTCGTGCTCTCGGTCATGGGTGTTCTTCTCCGTAAGAGGGGCCGGGGACGGGACGGGTCAGAGACGCTCGACGACGGTGGCGATGCCCATGCCGCCGCCGACGCAGAGGGTGGCGAGGCCGTAGCGCTTGTCCTGCCGCTCCAGTTCGTCGATGAGTGTGCCGAGGATCATCGCGCCGGTCGCACCGAGCGGGTGGCCGAGTGCGATGGCACCGCCGTTGACGTTGACCTTGTCGAGGCTCAGACCCATGTCCCTGGCGAAGCGCAGGACGACTCCGGCGAAGGCCTCGTTGATCTCGACGAGGTCGATGTCGTCGATGGTGAGCCCGGCCTTGGCCAGCGCCTTGCGGGTGGCGGGGGCGGGTCCGGTGAGCATGATGGTCGGCTCGGAGCCGGACACGGCGGCGGAGACGATCCGGGCGCGCGGGGTGAGTCCGTAGCGCTCGCCGGTCTCCTTGGAGCCGATCGCGACGAGGGCGGCGCCGTCGACGATCCCGGAGGAGTTGCCCGCGTGGTGGACGTGGTCGATCTTCTCGACCCAGTGGTACTTCTGGAGGGCCACGGCGTCGAAGCCGCCCATCTCGCCGATCGCGGCGAACGAGGGCTTCAGGGAGGCGAGCGAGTCCGCGGTGGTCCCGGGGCGCATGTGCTCGTCGTGGTCGAGGACGAGCAGGCCGTTGCGGTCCTTGACGGGGACGACGGAGCGGGCGAAGCGCTCCTCCTTCCAGGCGATGGCGGCGCGCTCCTGGGACAGGGCGGCGTACTCGTCGACGTCGCGCCGCGAGAAGCCCTCGATGGTGGCGATGAGGTCGGCTCCGATGCCCTGCGGGGCGAAGCCGGTCTCGAAGCTGGTCATCGGGTCCATGGCCCAGGCACCGCCGTCGGAACCCATGGGCACCCTGGACATCGATTCGACGCCACCGGCCAGGACGAGGTCCTCCCAGCCCGAACGCACCTTGGCCGCAGCCAGGTTGACGGCCTCCAGGCCGGATGCGCAGAAGCGGTTCTCCTGCAGGCCCGCGACGGAGTCCGGGAGCCCGGCTGCGATCGCGGCGATACGGGCGATGTCGGAGCCCTGGTCACCGAGCGGGCTGACGACACCGAGGACGATGTCGTCGATGGCAGCGGGATCGAGGCCGGGGAACCGGTCGCGGATCTCGTGGATGAGGCCGACGACGAGGTCGATCGGCTTGGTGCCGTGCAGGGCGCCGTTGGCCTTGCCGCGGCCGCGCGGTGTGCGGATCGCGTCGTAGATGAATGCTTCGGTACTCAAGGCAGCTGCCTTTCGGGTTCGGTGCGGGGCGGGGAGGTCAGGCGAGCAGCGAGCGGCCGATGATCTCCTTCATGATCTCGGTCGTGCCGCCGTAGATGGTCTGGATACGGCCGTCGGTGAAGGCCTTGGCCACGCGGTACTCCGTCATGTAGCCGTATCCACCGTGGAGTTGGAGGCAGCGGTCGGCGACCCGCTTCTGCAGCTCGGTGGCCCACCACTTGGCCATCGAGGCGTGGACGGCGTCGAGCGTCCCCTCGGAGTGGTCGACGACGCACCGGTCGAGGAAGGCCCGGGTGACGGCGCACTCGGTGGCCATCTCGGCGATCTCGAAGCGGATGTGCTGGAGCTTGGAGAGCGGTCGCCCGAAGGCCTCGCGCTCCTTGACGTACTGGGTGGTGATCTCCAGGAGGTATTCGGCGGCCGCGATCCCGGCGACCGCTATGCCCATGCGCTCCTGGGCCAGATTGGTCATGAGGTGGATGAACGCGCCGTCGAGCTCACCGAGGAGGTTCTCCTTGGGGACGCGTACGTCGTTGAAGAACAGCTCGGCGGTGTCCTGGGACTTCTGGCCGATCTTGTCGAGGTTGCGGCCCCGCTCGAAGCCTTCGGCGCCGCGCTCGACGACGAGCAGCGAGAGGCCCTTCGCGCCGCCCTCCGGGGAGGTCCTGGCGACGACGATCACCAGGTCGGCGAGGATGCCGTTGGAGATGAAGGTCTTCGAGCCGTTGAGGAGCCAGTGGTCTCCCTTGTCCTCCGCACCTGTACGGATGCCCTGGAGGTCGGAGCCCGCGCCGGGTTCCGTCATGGCGATGGCGGTGATGGTCTCGCCGCTGCAGAAGCCGGGCAGCCAGCGGCGCTTCTGTTCCTCGGTGGCGAGCCCGGTGAGGTAGGGGCCGATGATGTCGTTGTGCAGGCCGACCGCAAGCCCGGAGACCCCGGCCCGGGTGAACTCCTCGGCGAGGACGGCACTGTAGCGGAAGTCGGCGTTACCGCCGCCGCCGTACTCCTCGGGGACGGCGAGGCCGAGCAGCCCCTGCCGGCCGGCCGCGAGCCAGGCCTCGCGCGAGACGATGCCGTCCTTCTCCCACTGCTCGTAGTGCGGGAGGACCTCCTTGGCCAGGAAGGTGCGGACGGTCTCGCGGAACGCGTCGTGCTCTTCGGTGAAGATCTTCCGCTGCACTTCAAGCCCCCTGGAGCCAGTTCTTGACGGTGGAGATCAGCCGCGCCGGCTCGGGGCCGACGGGCGTGACGTTGAGCATGGTGACCCCGGCCTCGCGGAAGACCTCGATGCGGTCGCGTACGTAGCCCTCGGGGCCGCAGAGCGTCATGAGCTCGCAGAACTCGTCCGGGACGGCGGCCTCGGCCTCCTTCTTCTTCCCGGAGAGGTAGAGCTCCTGGATGATGGCGGCCTCCTTCTCGTAGCCGTAGGCGACCGCGAGGTCGTTGTAGAAGTTCTTGCCGGGCGCACCCATGCCGCCGACGTACAGCGCGATCTGCGGACGGGCGAGGTCCCTGACGGCCGCCGCGTCCTCGCCGATGGCCAGCAGGCCGCCCGCGACGGTCTGCAGCGGGCCGAGCGCCGGGTCGCGCTTCGCCGCACCCTCGGCCAGTGCCGTGCCCCAGACCTGCTGGGCCTTCTCCGGGATGTAGAGGGTGGGCAGCCAGCCGTCGGCGATCTCGGCGGTCAGCCGGACGTTGGCGGGGCCGAGGGAAGCGACGTAGAGGGGGATGGTGTCGCGCACCGGCCGGGTGAGGATCTTCAGCGGCTTGCCCAGCTTGCCGCCCTTCTCCTTCGGCAGGGGCATGTCGGTGATGCCGTGGTGGTCGATGACCTCGCGGCGCCAGATCCGGCGGCAGAGCTCGACGGTCTCGCGGGTCCGGCCGAGCGGCTTGTCGTACGGCTTGCCGTGCCAGCCCTCCACGACCTGCGGGCCCGAGGCGCCGAGGCCGAGCAGGGCCCGGCCGCCGGACACGGCGTCCAGCCCGGCGCCGGTCTGGGCGATGAGAGCGGGGGTGCGGGAGTAGACGTTGAGGATCGCCGCGCCGATCTTCAGGCGCTCGGTGCGGGCGGCGAGGTAGCCCATGAGGGTGGGCGAGTCGAAGCCGTACGCCTCGGCGACCCAGACGGCGTCGAGCCCGGCGGACTCGAGCTCAGCGACCTCGTCGCAGGCGGCGCGCGGATCGCCCGCGTAGTTCAGCGGCAGGGAGAGTTCCATCAGCCGGTCTTTTCCTTCCCGGTGGTCAGCAGGCCCGGCAGGTCCCAGTCCGCGGCGACGGCCTCGGTGTCCGCGCCGGGCAGAGCGGGTCCGGTGCGTACGGAGACGGGCGTCGCGGAGAAGCGGGGAGCGGGCGCGGGCTGGGTGAGGCCGCTGTGCTCCACATAGGTGGAGCGGGCGGCGAGGTGGGGGTGTCGGGGCGATTCCCGGAGCGAGAGGACGGGTGCCACGCAGGCGTCCGTCCCCTCGAAGACCTCGGTCCACTCGGCGCGCGTACGGGTGCTGAACCGGCTGGCGACCAGGGTGCGCAGCTCCTCCCAGCGCCCGAAGTCGTTGCGGTCGGGGGCCTCGTCCCCGATGCCGAGGAGCCCGGTGAACTCCTCGTAGAAGCGCGGCTCCAGGGCCCCGACCGCCATGTACTGACCGTCGGAGGTCTCGTAGGAGCCGTAGAAGGGGCAGCCGCCGTCGAGGAGGTTGGAGCCGCGCCGGTCCTGCCAGCTGCCGGCCGCCAGCATGCCGTGGATCATCGTGGCGAGGTGGGCCGCGCCGTCGACGATGGCCGCGTCGACGACCTGCCCGGTCCCGCCGGGCGTACGGGCGTGCTGGAGGGCGGCGAGCACACCGACGACGAGGTAGAGCGAGCCGCCCGCGTAGTCGCCGACCAGGTTGGCGGGCACCGTGGGCGGTTCGCCGGATCTTCCGATCATGGACAAGGTGCCGGTGAGCGCGAGGTAACCGATGTCATGTCCTGCCCGCTCGGCCAGCGGCCCGTCCTGGCCCCAACCGGTCATCCGTCCGTAGACGAGCCGCGGATTGCGTGCCAGGCAGGCGTCGGGACCGACGCCGAGGCGTTCGGCGACGCCCGGCCGGTTGCCCTCGATCAGGACGTCGGCGCGCTCGACGAGGTCGAGGACCTGCCCGGCTCCGTCCCCGGCCTTCAGATCCACGAGGACCGACCGCTTGTTGCGGTTGGTGAGGTCGAAGGCGGGTTCGACGCCGATCACCGAACCCCCGGGCCGGTCGACGCGCACCACGTCGGCGCCGAGGTCGGCGAGGAGCATCGCGGCGAACGGTCCCGGGCCGATGCCCGCCAGTTCGACGACGCGCACTCCGGTCAGCGGGCCCTGCGACCCGTGTCCTGTCGTTGCCATCAAGCCCCCAGCGGTATGACACAACTGATGTAACATCGATGATGCTAAGAACGGACCGCGCTCCGCACAACCCTTTTGGCCGAGCAAGCGCTTAGCTCCTTCCTCGGGATCCTCTCTCACCGAGGCCCGCCCGGCCGCACGGCACCACGAACGGCTCCGCTACCCTCTGCCTGCTACATCGGCGCCGGCCCCTGCGGAGGCACTCATGAACAGGCAGAACGGGGCGGAACGCCCTTATGACGTCATCCTTTTCGGAGCCACCGGCTTCGTGGGGGCCCTCACGGCCGAATATCTCGCCGCACACGCTCCGGACGGCTGCCGCTGGGCCCTGGCCGGCCGCAGCCGCGGCAAGCTGGAGCAGCTCCGCGAGCGCCTCGCCGCGCGGAACCCGCGCTGCGCGGACCTCCCCCTGCTGACGGCGGACGCGGACGACGCCGACGCCCTGCGCGGGCTCGCCGAGTCCTCGCACGTGGTGGCGTCGACGGTCGGACCGTACGTCTGGTACGGCGAGAAGCTGGTCGCCGCCTGCGCGGAGGCCGGCACCGACTACACCGATCTCACCGGGGAGGCGGAGTTCGTCGACCGGATGTACCTGGAGCACGACGGCCGGGCCCGTGAGACGGGAGCCCGCCTCGTGCACGCCTGCGGCTTCGACTCCGTACCGCACGACCTCGGCGTCTGGTTCACCGTCCAACAGCTCCCCGAAGGCGTCCCGCTGACCGTCGACGGCTACGTCCGCACCAACGCGGTCTTCTCCGGCGGGACGTTCGCCTCGGCGCTCACCGCGATGGGCCGCGGGCCGCAGATGACGCGGGCCGCACACGAGCGGCGTCTGCACGAGCCGCGCCTGGTCGGCCGCCGGGCCCGTGCCCCGCAGGGAGCACCGCACTTCAGTCCGGAGACCGGCACCTGGGCCCTGCCGCTGCCGACCCTGGACCCCCGCGTCGTGCAGCGGTCCGCGCGAGTGCTGGAGCGCTACGGCCCGGACTTCCGCTACCGGCATTTCGCCTCGGTGAAGCACCTGCCGGTGGCCCTGGGCGGCACGGCGGCGGCGGGCCTGCTGACGGGGGCCGCCCAGGTGCCCGCCGTACGGAACTGGCTGTCGGCCCGGGTCGAACCGGGCACGGGCCCCGGCGAACAACGCAGGAAGCGCTCCTGGTTCACGGTGCGCTTCATCGGGGAGGGCGGCGGCCGGAGGGTCTACACGGAGGTGTCGGGCGGCGACCCCGGCTACGACGAGACGGCGAAGATGCTGGCCGAAGCGGCTCTCGCGCTCGCCCTCGACGACCTGCCGGCGACATCGGGTCAGGTCACGACGGCCGTGGCGATGGGCGATGCGCTGCTGGAGCGGCTGCAGGCAGCCGGGCTGCGCTTCCGGGTCGCGGCGGTGCGCTGAGCCCAGGGAGGAAGCGGCCCGCGCCCGGTCAGAACATCCAGGATGCCAGCGTGACGACCATGGAGACGGCCCAGGCGACTCCTGCGAGAACGCCCAAGGTCATGCCCACGGCGACGCCGCGCTGGGAGAGACGTACGGTTCCGGTGCTCATCTGGGGTGCGTGGTGGTCGATCATGTGTACCAGCCTGCCCCTGATATTCGACGAAGAACATCCGTACATGTACTCAGTTGGCAACAGATCCCGAGCGGATCCCGAGCCGGGGCCTCGGTCAGCCGGCCGCTTCCCGGAGAGCGGACCGGCACAGGGCGTCGGCCCTGCGTGTGCTCTCCGGCTGACGGAAGTCGCGGGCCAGCGCGAGCGTATGGGCGCAGGCGTTGTCGAGGCCGGTGCGGTGCCCGACGGAGACGAAGACGGGCTTCGTGGCCTCCTGCGTCCGCAGGGCCCGCCCGACTTCCTCGTCCCCGTCCATGAGCGGGGTGAAGTCGCCGCGCCGTGGCCCGGGTTGCTCGTAACGGAAGGTGAAGGGGTTCTTCGCCACCCCGATGACCGGCAGGCCGGTGAGGACACCGAGATGGCTGGCGAGCCCGAACCTGCGCGGGTGTGCCCGCCCGTAGCCGTCGCAGACGACGAGCCCCGGGTCCACCGACAGACCTTCCAGCGCGGCCAGGACGGCCGGGATCTCCCGGAAGGCGAGGAGCCCGGGGACGTAAGGAAACGTCACGCGGCCTTCGGCGGTGGACTCGGCCACCACCTCCAGGGTCGCCGCGTCCAGGACGACGGCCGCCGCGACGACGAGATCCCGCTCGTCGTCGTAGGCGACGTCGACCCCGGTGACCCGGCCGGTCCCCGGCGTCGGCCCCGGCTCGTCCAGGACCACCCGCGAGCGCAACGCGTCCTGGACGGCGCGGGCTTCGGACTCGTCGGCGGGCATCCGGAACGTCGTCATGACACCCAGTTTAGGCAGCCCGCCAGCCGGACCCGCCGGTCACGAAGATGCGCGACGGGTCGGCACACGGCCGTGCAGGCCCGTCACCACGGCACCTCTCCCTCGTCGTCGAAGAACCTGCCGCTCGGGCCGTCGTCGGGCAGGGTCGCGAGCCGGATCGGGGTCGCCGCGCCCTGCTCCGGGGTGCGGACGCCGCGGAAACCGTTGAGATCGGTCGCCACGAAGCCGGGGCAGGCGGCGTTGATCAGGATGTTCGTGTCGCTCAGTTCCTTGGCGTACTGGATCATGACGGCGTTGAGGAACGACTTCGACGGCGCGTAGGCGACGGCGACCGGCCCCGTCTCCGCGCCGGACGTGGTCTGCAGGGTGAGCGAGCCGACGCTGCTGGACACGTTCACGATCCGCGGCGACGCCGAGCGGCGCAGCATCGGCAGCATCGCGTTGGTCACGCGGATGACACCGAAGACGTTGGTGTCCACGGCCGCCCGCAGCCTCGCCAGGTCGACCGTGCTGGGCTCCTGCGGTCCGCCGCCGGTGATCCCGGCGTTGTTGACGAGCACGTCGAGGCCGCCGGCTGCTGCCTCGGTCAGCCCGGCGGCGGCGGCCACACTCGCGTCGTCGGTCACGTCGAGCGGTACGCCGAACACGTCCACGCCGGCCTCGCGCAGCCTCTTCACGGCTGTCTCGCGCCTCTCCTCGTTCCGGGCGCCGACCCCGACCTTCCACCCGAGGGCACCGAGCCCGGCCGCGATCTCGTACCCGATTCCCTTGTTCGCGCCGGTCACCAGCGCGGTTTTCTGTCCACTCATGCGTCCATCGTGTTCGGGCGCGGTCGAAGTCCGCCAACACCGATCAGGTGGGCGGCGATACCGTACGGGTATCGGTACCAGGTGGGCGCCTCGTGGACCCCGGTACGCTGCGGGCATGGAGACACGCGAGTTGCGGTATTTCGTCGCTGTCGCCGAGGAACTGCACTTCGGCAGGGCGGCGGAGCGGCTGGGGATGGCGCAGCCGCCGCTGTCACGGGCGATCGGCAAGCTGGAGCGTCGTCTGGGGGCGGTGCTGCTGGAGCGGAGCAGCCGCGCGGTCACGCTGACGGAGGCCGGGGCGGTGCTGCTGCGGGAGGCGCGGGCGGCGTTGGACGCGGTGGAAGCGGCGGAGCGCCGTACCCGTCGGGCCGCGCCCGCCGCGCCCGGCCAGGCCGGTGTCGTGCTCGCGACGAAGGCGGGTGCGTCGAGCGAGTTCCTGGCGAAGCTGCTGGACGCCTACGCGGCGGAGCCCGATGCGGTGGCCGTGGATCTGCTGCTGTGCGGGATCGGGGAGCAGGAACAGCTGCTGCGGGACGGCCGGGCCGATGTGGCCCTGCTGCACCGGCCGTTCGACACGGCGGCCGGGTTCGACACGGAGGACGTGTCCACGGAGGGGCAGATCGCGGTCCTGCCGGCCTGGCACGACCTGGCCGGGCGGTCCGGCGTGCACATGGCGGAGGTCTCCGCCCTGGCCGGGCTGCCGATGCCGCGGTGGCCGCGTGCGGACGGGACGTATCCGGACGGTAGCGGTCCGGAGGTTCGTGACCACACGCAGTTGCTCCAGCTGGTCGCGCTGGGCCGTGCTGTCATGATCGCGCCCGAGTCGTGCAGGGCTCAGCTCGGGAGCGACCTGGCCGCGGTGCCCGTGCTGGACGCGCCGTCGATCACGACCGTCATCGCCTGGCCGCCGCAGAGCCGGTCCGTGGCCGTCGCCGGCCTCGTCCGCACCGCCGCGCGTCTCTGAAGGATGCGGCGGCACGCTGTTGCCGCGACCGGGCCGCCGCTACCCCAGCCGCGCGACCCGTCCCTTCTCGCCCGCGGCCCAGCAGCCGCCGTCCGGCACGCAGTCGACCGTGTCGTACGAACCGGTGTCCACGGTCCGCCAGGTGCGCCCGCCGTCCCGGGTGACGTCGGTTCCGCTCGGCCCCACGGCGAGCGCCGACCGCCGGCCGTGCGGCAGCCAGGCGACCCCGGACCGGTAGGCAGCGGGCGGGGTGGCCGCGCCCCGCCAGCTCCGGCCGCCGTCGCCGGTGACGGACGCGGCGTCCGTCGACGCCTGGTCCGCCCGGTAGTCGCCGCCGACCGCGATGCCGTGCGTACGGTCCCGGAACGCGAGGCCGAACACGCCGCGCGCCGGATCCCCCGCCGGGATCCGCGACGCCGCTGCCGTCCATGTCAGGCCGCGGTCGCCGGAGTGCAGCACCCGGGCGGTCGCCGCACCGCCGGTGGCGAGCCAGACGTCCTGGCCGCCCGCGCTCACGAGGCACTGTCCACTCGCCGCGAACCCGGCCTCGCCCGGCTGCGCGGCGGGCATCCCGGCATCGGGCAGCACCCGCCAGTTCCGCCCACCGTCCGAGGTCGACAGGATGCGGAACTTCCCGTCCACCGGGTCACTCATCGCGAGCCCGTGACGGCTGTCGAGGAAGGTCAGACAGTCGTAGAAGGCCCGGGCGTCCGGGTTGCGGAAGGCCTCGGTCCAGGACGCGCCCCCGTCCTCGGTACGGAAGACCCGGGATGCCTCGCCCTCGCCGATGGCCAGCGCCACCGCACGCCGCCGGTCGAACGCCTCGATGTCACGGAACTCCAGCCCGGCCGCGCCGGCCGGCGAGACATCGCTCCAGTGGCGTCCCCCGTCCGTGGTTCGCAGGACCGCGCCCCCGGAGCCCGCGACCCAGGCGGCGTCGCGGCCGACGGCCGCAAGGCCGCGGAAGCGCGCGTCCGTTCCCGTCACGGTGAGCGTCCAGCGCGGCTCCCGGTGCTCGGGCCCGCCCGCCGTGGCCTGCGCCGACGGTGCGGCCGGCACGGCGGTCAACGCCGCGCCGCACAGCACCGGTGCCAGCAGCCGTCTCATCTTCCTCATGGCCCTCATGGCGCCGGAAGCTAACCCACCGGTGGACACCCGTCCAGGGTGCGCCACGCGAAACGGGGCAGTTGATCAGAGAAAGCGGGGGGTCGGTGACGCAGCTCACGCCGTACGCCGGTGCACGGATGGAGGCGTTCCGTCGTCTACTCCAATGCCGGGAACCGTTCGTCCGAGGCGAGAGGGAGCAGGTCTTGTCCAGCGTTATCGAGCAGTCAGTGCAGGCCCGTATGGTCGCGTCCGCGCCGCGTATGGAGACCCTGCCCGCCACTCTGCACTACGACCGCCAGGACCCTTTCGCCGTCCGCATGGCGTTCCCGGGCCCGGCGACCCTCGAAGGCACCGAGGTGTCCTGGGAGTTCTCCCGTGAGCTGCTCGCCACCGGCATGGACGCGCCGGCCGGCGTCGGCGACGTCCGGGTCCGGCCGTTCGGGTACGACCGTACGGTGCTGGAGTTCCACGCCGTCGAGGGCATCGCGATGGTGCATGTCCGCACGTCCGAGCTGCGCCGCTTCCTGCAGCGGGCGCAGGAGCTGGTCCCGGTGGGAGACGAGTACCGCTTCATGGATCTGGACGGCGATCTGACGGATCTGCTGGACGGGCCGTCCTGAGCACCTCTTGCGCGTGACCTCCTGGACTCGGGACGAGCCGAATTCGGTTGCGTGGCGGCGGGACCGCTCGTAACGTCTGCGGTGTCCCTGTCGTCGTCGATCGGAGAAGGACGTTGCTCCACATCTGAGGTGTCCGCACACGGCGCCGCGTGCCCTGACGCGCGTGCCCCTGCGTGACCCCGGTGTCCGAGCCGTTCTTCGTGATTCCTCGACGCAATAGGGAGGCCCTTGTGCCTGCATCCACCACGCATATCCTCTGCTCCGACCTCTCGTTCGCCTGGCCCGACGGGAGCGAGGCCTTCGACGGCTTCCAACTGGCCGTGGGTCCCGGCCGGACCGGGTTGATCGGGCTCAACGGGTGCGGTAAATCGACCCTGTTGCGGCTGATCGCCGGTGAACTCACCCCGACGGCTGGACACATCAGGACGGCCGGCGACGTCGGCCACCTCCCCCAGAACCTCGTCCTGGACACCGCGCTGCGGGTCGACGAGGCGCTGGGTGTCGCCGCGGCGCGGGCGGCGCTCCACGCCATCGAGGCGGGCGACGCCGCCGAGGAGCACTTCACCGCGGTCGGGGACGACTGGGACGTCGAGGAACGTGCCCGCGCCGTGCTCGACCAGCTGGGCCTGACCGGTATCGGTCTCGACCGGACCATCGGCGAGCTGTCCGGCGGCGAGTGTGTGCTGCTGCGCCTGGCGGCGCTGCTGCTGGCACGCCCCTCCGTCCTGCTGCTGGACGAGCCGACCAACAACCTCGACCTGTACGCCCGCGGGCGGCTGTACGACGCCGTGGAAGCCTGGACGGGCGTGCTGGTCGTGGTCAGTCACGACCGGGAGCTGCTGGAGCGGGTGGACCGGATCGCGGATCTCCGCGACGGCGCCGTCACCTGGTACGGCGGCAGCCTGTCGGCCTACGAGGAGGCGCTGGCCGTGGAGCAGGAGGCCGCCGAGCGGATGGTGCGGGTCGCGGAGGCCGACGTACGGCGGCAGAAGCGCGAACTCGCCGACGCACACGTCAAGCTGTCCCGGCGCAAGCGGTACGGGCAGAAGATGTGGGACACCAAGCGCGAGCCGAAGGCCGTGATGGGCCAGCGCAAGCAGACCGCCCAGGAATCGGCCGGCAAGCACCGCGTCATGCACACCGAACGGCTGGCGGACGCGGAGGAGCGCCTCGACGAGGCGGTCGAGGCGGTGCGGGACGACGAGGCGATCCGGATCGAGCTGCCGCACACCCGGGTGCATCCGGGCCGTGGTGTGCTGGTGCTCAGGGATCTCGAACTGGCCTACGGGGCCCGGGTGCGGGGCGAGTGGGATCTGCGCGGTCCGGAGCGGATCGCGCTGGTCGGCCGCAACGGCGCGGGGAAGACGACGCTGTTGCGCACGATCGCGGGTGAGCTGGACCCGGTGTCCGGTGAGGCGACCGCCCAGGTGCCGGTGGGCTTCCTGCCGCAGCGTCTCGACGTCCTCGACGACGCGCTGTCCCTCGTCGACAACGTGGCACGCGTCGCACCGGGAGCCACGGGCAACGGAATCCGGGCGAAGCTGGCGCACTTCCTCTTCAAGGGTGCGGGGGCGGACCGCCCGGCCGGCACGCTCTCGGGCGGGGAGCGCTTCCGGGCCGCGCTGGCGGCGCTGCTGCTCGCCGAACCGGCTCCCCGGCTGCTGATGCTGGACGAGCCGACGAACAGCCTCGACATGCCCGGCGTACGCCGCCTGGCGTCGGCGCTGGAGGCGTACGAGGGCGCGCTGATCGTGGCGAGCCACGACGTACCGTTCCTGAAGTCACTGGGGATCACCCGGTGGCTGCTGCTGGACGCGGACGGACTCCGGGACATCGCGCCCGGCCGGCTGCCGGGAATCGGGGACGATGATGCCCGACCTGTCCCCTCGTAAACCCATTTGACCTGCATGAATAACGGTGGGTGAGCACGGACTGCGAGGGCCCGGCTTGGCTTCGGCCTTACCGCCGCCTTAACCTACGGTCACGTAACCTACGAAGCCGTAGGTAATTCTCCCGTCCCCAGGAGCCCCCGTGACGATCGCCTCTCCCCACATCGGCAGTTCGAAGGCGTGGACAGACGCCCAGCTGCTGTACGCGCTGGAAGAGGTGGTGGAGAAGGAACTCAACCGCCATCTCAAGGTCGCCAAGGACTGGATGCCCCACGAGTACGTGCCGTTCTCCGACGGCCGTAACTTCCCCGGCCTCTTCGAGGACGGGGAGGCGTGGGAGACCAGCCAGTCCAAGGTCACCGACATCGGCCGCATCGCCCTCGTCGTGAACCTGCTGACCGAGGACAACCTTCCCAGCTACCACCACGAGATCGCCTCCCTCTTCGGGCGCGACGGCGCCTGGGGCACCTGGGTGCACCGCTGGACCGCGGAGGAGGGCCGGCACGGCATCGTGATGCGCGACTACCTGCTCACCTCGCGCGCCGTGGACCCGGACAAGCTGGAGCAGTTCCGCATGGCGCACATGGCGGAGGGCTTCGAGTCCGACAACCGGCATTCCATGCTGCACTCCGTGGCGTACGTCGCCTTCCAGGAGCTCGCGACCCGCGTCTCCCACCGCAACACCGGCCACCAGTCGGGCGACCCCGTCTGCGACCGGATGCTGGCCCGGATCGCGACCGACGAGAACCTGCACATGGTCTTCTACCGCAACCTGCTGGGCGCGGCCTTCGACCTGGCCCCGGACCTCACGATGCAGTCCGTGCGCGACGTCGTCGTCAACTTCCGGATGCCCGGACACGGCATGCCCGGCTTCGAGCGGGCCGCCGCGCAGATGGCGATCGGCGAGATCTACAACATGCGGATCCACCACGACGACGTGATCCAGCCCGTCCTGCGGTACCTGAAGGTCCTCGAGATCGACGGCCTGGGCCCGGAGGGCCTCAAGGCGCAGGACGAGCTCGGGCTGTACATGAACGGCCTGGACAGCGAGGCCTCGAAGTTCGACGAGAAGCTGGCCACCCGCAAGGCGCGCATGGCGGCCCGGGCCGCCCAGGGCTGATCCGCCCGCAGTCCGCCCGGTAAGGCTCGGGATCCGCTCCCCGACCCGCGGAGAGTGGCGGGGGGGGCCGCGGCCGGGGGGCGCCCCCCCCCCCCCCCCCCCCCCCCCCCCCCCCCCGCCCCCCCCCCCCCCCCCCCGCCCGCGGCCCCCCCCCCCCCCCCCGGGCCCCCGCCCCCCCCCCCCCCCCCCCCCCCCCCGCCACTCTGCGTCCGAGGCACGGCATCCGCGACATCCGCGACGCCGCGACGGCAGCGGCGGACACGGCTGCCGAGGGCGGCGACGAGAAGGACGGCTGGTCAGCGGCGGCCGTGCCGCCCTCTGCGTAGCCGTTCGCGCTCCTTCTCGGAGAGCCCGCCCCAGACACCGAAGCGCTCGTCGTTGGCGAGTGCGAACTCCAGGCAGGCCACCCGGCCCTCGCAGGCGTTGCACAGCTGCTTGGCCTCCCGGGTGGAACTGCCCGGCGCCGGGAAGAAGAACTCGGGCCCGGCCTGCGCACACAACGCGGTCTCCTGCCAGGCGAGCTCGTCGGTCATGGTGTTGATCGGCATGGGTCACACGGTGCCCTGTCCCGATAAACAAGTGATCAACGATGATTCAACGTCCGGGCCGGTGGGTCCTGCCGGCCCGGACGCGCGACTCGCCCTACTCCATCGGAGCCGGCTTGATCACCGCGAACGCCGCTCCGGCGGGATCCGCGAACGTGGCGATCCGGCCGACCTCCGGCACGTCCGTGGCGGCCATGGTCACCCTGCCTCCCAGCCGTTCCACACCGGCGACCG
This sequence comes from Streptomyces sp. NPDC005794, assembly GCF_042871445.1. Lineage (NCBI taxonomy): Bacteria > Bacillati > Actinomycetota > Actinomycetes > Kitasatosporales > Streptomycetaceae > Streptomyces > Streptomyces sp. NPDC005794. The sequence continues at coordinate 59,509 of NZ_JBIAIN010000026.1, read as the reverse complement.
TCGCGTCGGTGTCGTCCACGGCGAAGTACGGAAGCCAGTGCGGCCCGGCTTCGGCCTGGCTCGGCACCTCGTCCAGGGGCACGATCCCGCCGAAGGAGGAGTCGGCGTCGTCGCTCCCGCCGGGGCGGATCATCGTGTAGGAACCACCGGGATACAGCATGTCATCGGTCCGCCATCCGAAGACGGTGTGGAAGAACGCGGCCGCCGCCGGGACGTCCGGGGTGTACAGCTCGGCCCAGATCAGCGCGCCCGGTTCCATGATCATACCGAGGCCCGTGTTCGTCCCGGGCTGCCAGACGCCGAAGTACGCGCCGGTGCTGTCCGTGAAACCGCCCATGCGCCCGTAGTCGAGGACGTCCATCGGAGGGAACGCCGCGGTGCCTCCGGCCTGCTCGACCGTACGTGCGGTGGCGTCGGCGTCGGGGGTCTGGAAGTAGACGGACCAGGCGGGCCGCCCCTGGTCCTCCGGCACCGTCATGACCCCTGCGACGGTCTTGCCCCGCAGCTGGTACATCCCGTAGCCACCGGTCTCGGGACCGCCGGGCACCAGCTCCCAGCCGAGGAGACCGCCGTAGAAGGTGGTGGCCGCCTCGATGTCGGGGGTGCCGAGGTCGATCCAGTTGGGGGCGCCGGTAACGAAAGCCGGGTCGAGCATGGTGTGCTCCTTCAGCGAGTCGCGTCGGCTCGCTCGTCTGGTCGGACACGGAGATGCCGCATGTCTCCGAGTCTGGCACCAGGCACCCACCACCGCAGTCCGCGCCGTGCCGTGACCCGCCCCGCTCGAGGCGGAGCGGCCTCGGCTCACCGACGATCCGGCCGGCGCCGCCTCAGTGTGCGTGCCCCTCCGCCTCGCCTGCCGCGTGGTGCGGCGGGCCGTACCCCGGAACCGTGCCGTCCGCCTTGGCGACGAGCAGCAGACCGGCCATCCCCATGTCGGAGTGGCTCTGGACGTGGCAGTGGTACATCCAGGCGCCGGCTCCCACGTGTTCGCCCGCGATGATCTGGAAGCCGAAGGAGTCGGCGGGGCCGCAGATCTTCGTGTCGACCACGCGGCTCGGGTCGTCGGGCCCGGTGAGCAGCCCCGTCCTGTTGTCCGCCCAGCGGTGCCCGTGGATGTGGAACGTGTGGTAGTACTCACCGTGCGTGATCATGACGACCTCGACCCGGTCGCCCACCGTGGCCTCGAAGTTCGGGCTCTCGTCGGCCGCCTTGTTGTTGATCGTCATGTCGTTGAAGACGATGGTGATCGTCCGGTCCGGCAGCACGTCCCCCTTGCGCCGGACGACGAGCGGCCCGTAGAGGCCCTTGCGGATGCCCCCCGTGCCGTGGTCCGTGCCCACGACGTGGTCGTGGTAGTGCCAGTAGCCGGCGCTGCCCGCCTGCCAGGTGCCGTCCTTGCGACGGCCCGGGACATGGGTCCGCCAGGTGTACGTGCGGGTTCCGCCGGGTTCGACATGGCTGCGGTTCATACGGGTTCCGTCACTCGCGATGTCGTAGTCGACACCGTGGACATGGAGGCTGGCGTCGACGTCCGTGGTGTTCTCGAATTCGATGTGCAGCGTGTCGCCCTCGGTGATCTCGATGAGCGGCCCGGGGATCGACGCCTTGCCCTTCTCGAAGCCGTAACCGAACTCACCGTCCGCCAGCTTCTCCGCGTACAGCTTCAGATGACGCACGGCTCCGCCCGCGGGGGCCGTCTTCGCCGGGTTCTCCGCGGAGGTGGCCTGCACCGCGCCGAGTGACATCGATGTCACTCCGGTGGCCGCCGCAACCCCGCCGCCCACCAGCATCCTGCGGTTGAAGGTCCTTCGGTCCATGTCGAACTCCCCACTGCGAGAGGGGAACTGACGCGCTGCTCCCCTGGACGGCCCACACGGTAGACGGGGGCCGAGAGTTTATCCACACTCAGGACAAAGTTCGTTCGATTGCTGCCATACCTATTGGCGAGTCGCGAAAAGAGGTCTAGCTTCATGCGCTGTCGCAGTGAACACAGCGGTGCGGTGACGAGAAGTGACCGGAGAAGTGACCAAAAAGGGTGGGTGACCACATGCAGCGCACACCACATCACAGGTCCAGATCACGCCGCGGTCTCGCGGCGGCCGTGGCGGCGGGCGCCCTGACCGCGTCCCTGCTCGGCGGCAACGCGGCCACCGCCAGCCCCTATCCGGATCCGGGGCTGAAGGAGCGGATGGCGACAACGTTGTCCCTGCCCACGCCCCCAGGCGGGGCCGATGTCAGGGTGCTGGTGTTCCACGCCTCGGCCGGCGAGGAGCCGCCGACCGTGGACGCGGGCATCGCGGCCATCGAGAAGATCGGCCTCAGTGGCCCTGAGGCCGGGCGCTTCAGGACCGTCGCCACCGACGACGCCGCGGTCTTCACCAACGGCAAGCAGCTCGGTAAGTACAACGCGGTCGTTTTCCTGACCGGCGGCGGCGATGTGCTCGACCCGGAGCAGGAAGCAGGTCTGGAGGCGTACATGGAGGCCGGCGGCGGCTTCCTCGGCGTCCACGACGCGGCGCGCGCCGAACCGTACTCCGACTGGTTCACCGGTCTCGTCGGCGCCCGTCCGGCTGCGGACAGCCCCACGGGCGTCCAGCGCGCCACCGTGGAGATCGGCGACCGGCAGCACCCCGCGACGAAGAACCTCCCGCTGGAGTGGAAGCGCCCGGACAAGTGGCTGAACTGGAAGGACAACCCGTCGGGCGAGGTGCACACCGTGGCCCGCGTCCGGGAGCTCACCTACACGCCGGGCAAGAGTGCCAACGGCTGGGACCATCCGGTCTCCTGGTGCCGTGACTACGACGGCGGCCGGTCCTTCTACACCGCCATGGGCGGTACGGCCGCCAGCTACGCCGAGACCGACTTCCGCGACCATCTGCGCGGTGCGCTGGCCTGGACGAGCCGTCTCTCGCAGGCCGACTGCGAGGCCACCATCGACTCCGCCTACACGGCCGAGCGGCTCACCCAGCCCAATCAGCCCGGGCAGAACGACCAGATCGGCGAGCCGCACGGCCTGGTGACCGCGAAGGACGGGCGGGTCTTCTACATCGGACGCGGCGGCGCGGACAGCAGCGTGCCGGTCGTCACCGACTGGAACGACCCGAACGTCGGCAAGGGCGAGGGCGAAGTCCATGTATACGACCCCGCGACCAAGAAGGTCACCCTCGCCGGCAAGCTGAGCGTCTTCGGCAACAAAGGCGGCGGCGACGAGCTGAACAAGGTGGAGGAGGGCCTGCTCGGGATCGAGCTGGACCCCGGCTTCGCCGCCAACGGCTGGGTGTATCTGCACTACACCCCGCACGCGAAGATCGACCGCGACAAGCGGATGGCGGTGCGCCAGGTCTCGCGCTTCACCTTCGACCGGACCACGAACAAGCTGGACCTGGCGTCCGAGAAGGTGCTGCTGGACTGGCCGGTCCAGATCCACAGCTGCTGCCACGCGGGCGGCGGCATGGCCTGGGACTCGAAGGGCAACCTCTACATCGCCACGGGTGACAACAACTCCTCGGGCTTCAGCGACGGTTACTCGGGCAACAACCCCCAGCCGAACTACAAGGGCGTCTCGTTCGCCGACGCCCGCCGCACCGCGGGCAACACCAACAACCTCAACGGCAAGATCCTGCGGATCCACCCCGAGGACGACGGCACCTACACCCTGCCCGCGAACAATCTCTTCACCGGCGAGGAGCCGGACGAGGGCGGCGGCAAGACCCGCGGCGAGATCTATGTGATGGGCGTACGCAACCCGGCACGCATCTCCGTCGACACGTCGACCGACACCCTGTACGCGGGCTGGGTCGGCCCCGACGCCGGTGCCCCCAGCACCACCTGGGGTCCCGCCAAGTACGACACGTTCGCGGCGATCACCCAGGCCGGCAACCACGGCTGGCCGTACTGCATGGGCAACAAGCAGCCCTACCGGGACCGCAACCTTCCCGATCCCACCAAGCCGCTGGACTGGTACGACTGCGACGCGCCGAAGAACGAGTCGCCGAACAACGACGGCCTGGTCAAGCTGCCGCCGGTGACCGGCAACACCATCTGGTACTCGCCCCAAGGGGGCGGCGTGGACTACCCGCGCAACGCCGAGGGCGTCCCCAGCTACAAGGTGGAGGACCAGAAGCAGCTCCTGCCCTGGCTCAAGGGCGGCGGCCAGGCGACCATGAACGGCCCGGTCTACCGCTACGACGCGTCGAGCACGAGCGAGGCCAAGTGGCCTGCGTACTGGGACGGGAAGTGGTTCGTCGGTGACTTCTACGACGGCACCCAGCCGCGTCACGCCGTGCTGACCGACCCGAAGACGGTCGGCAAGGGCGGACTGCCCACCCATGCCGAGTCCCTGAAGAAGATCATTCCGGGCGGTGCGGACGGCATCCGCAACCTCATGGACTGGAAGTTCGCCCCGGACGGTTCGCTCTACGTCCTGGACTACGGGCGCGGCTTCTTCACCTCCGACTCCAAGTCCGCGCTGTGGCGCGTGACGTACAAGGGCGGCGGTCCGACCCCGGCCGCCACGGACCTGGCAAGGAAGGCGGCAGCGCAGTGAGACACCCTTCGCTCCTCGCGCGACAGCGGTACGGACCGGCACGGGTGTGGCTCGCCCTGCTCGGCTCGTTCCTGATGGTCCTGGGACTGACGTCGACGGCCGCGTACGGACGGGAGGACGACCGTCCGGCGACCGCCGCCGACCAGGTCCTCACCTGGACCGCGGGCGACCCCATCGACCGCTACCTGTCGGCGCCCACGACCGCGGTGGCCGGCCCGGCGACGATCGTCTTCGAGAACAGCGCGGCCACCGGCAACACCACGGGCATGCCGCACACACTGACCTTCAGCGTCTCGAACATGGAGTTCAACAACGACGTCCCGCTGAACATCCTGGCCAACCCCAGTGACAGCGAGGGCGGCAAGCACAGCGTCGAGGTCACCCTCACTCCCGGCCGGTACTTCTACCACTGCACCATTCCCGGCCACGCGTCCATGCAGGGCATCCTCACCGTGACCGAGGACGGCGGCGGCGAGGACACCACCGCCCCCGAGACCTCGGCGACGGTGGAGGGCGACAAGAACAACGACGGCGCGTACATCGGTCAGGCCACCGTCACCCTGGCGGCGACCGACGCGGATTCGGGCGTGGACACCGTCGAGTACGCGGTCGGGGCCGACGGCGCCTGGCAGCCGTACACCACGCCCGTCGTGGTGAACGAGGTGGGCACGCACACCGTCCGCTACCGCGCGACGGACAAGTCGCGCAACGTCTCGGCGGAGAAGTCCGTCGACTTCGCGGTCGCGGCACCGCCCACGGACGACGAGACCCCACCGGAGACCTCGGCGACCGTCTCGGGCGAGAAGGACGAGGCCGGCGCCTACCTCAGCATGGCCACGGTCACCGTGACCGCGTCCGACACCGGGTCCGGGGTCAACACCATCGAGTACGCGATCGGGGCGGACGGCGCCTGGCAGGCGTACACCGCTCCCGTGATGGTGCACGAGGTGGGCACCCACAGCGTGCGCTACCGGGCCACCGACAGGTCCGGCAACGCCGCGGCGGAGAAGTCCGTCGACTTCACCGTCGTCGAACCGCCGTCTCAGGACAAGACCCCGCCGGAGACCTCCGTGGTGGTGACGGGCGACAAGAATTCGGACGGCGCGTTCATCACGAGCGCCAAGGCCACGGTCACCGCGACCGACGCCGACTCAGGCGTGGACAAGGTCGAGTACTCCCTCGACGGCGGCCCGTACCTCGCGTACACCACGCCCGTGATCGTCGACCGCGTGGGCCACCACACCGTCGCCCACCGGGCGACGGACAAGGCCGGCAACACCTCCGAGGCGAAGCAGAGCTCGTTCACCGTCGCGCAGAGCGGCGGCGTCCCGGCGCCGAACTGCCCCGAGTTCGACGAACGGCTCACCGTCATCGTCGGCACGGTGGACTCCGGTGTCCCCAACAGGCTCACCGGTAACCGCTGCACGATCAACGAGCTCATCGAGGACGAGAAGGACTGGTCCTCGCACGCGCTGTTCCTCAAGCACGTCGACAAGGTCCTGGACAAGCTGCTCACCGACGGGGTCGTCGACGCCCGTGAGCACAAGAAGATCTACCGGGCGGCCAAGCAGTCCGGCATCGGCAAGCCTGGCCAGGACGAGGGCTACCGCAAGCTCTTCGACGGCACCGCCGAGTCCCTCGCCAGGTGGCGGCACGTCGGCGGCGGACAGTTCGGGCTGAACGAGGAGGAGGGCTCGATCACCAGCTCCACCACGGTGGACGGCATGGGGATGCTGTGGTTCCCGGCCCGGCAGTACGAGGACTTCTCGCTGAAGCTCCAGTGGCGGGACGACGCCCCGGCAGCGGGTAACGCCAACGGCGGAGTGTTCGTCCGCTTCCCGGACGTCGACGACCACCCGGAGGAGTCCCGTCCGGAGTGGGTCGCCATCAAGTACGGTCATGAGATCCAGGTCAACGACCGGCCGGACGGCGACATGTACAAGACCGGCTCCGTCTACGGGTTCGACCGGGTCGGTCTCGGCGGCGCCGGGGTCACGCCCAAGGGCACCTGGAACGACTACGAGATCCGGGTGGTGGACCAGCACTACGAGATCTACCGCAACGGTGTCCTGCTGAACGAGTTCGACAACAACGGCGGACAGCTCTTCGAGCCGCCGCGCGGTGACGACCCGGGCACCGACGGCCGGCGGTACGCCTCCGGCTACATCGGGCTCCAGGTCCACAGCACCACGGACGTGATCTCGTACCGCGACATCCGCATCCAGGAGTTGTAGGGACGAGCGCACACTCAGGCGGCCGTGGCCGCGTGCTCCGGCACGCGGGCACGGCCGCCCGGGTGCCGGTGGCGCCACACCCAGAAGACCGTGCAGGAGACCAGCGACCAGGCCGCCAGCACCAGGAACGGGAAGGCGTACTGGTGGCCTTGGTAGTAGACCGCCGTGTGCTGGGCGTTGACCGAGGCGCCCGGCGGCAGCCAGCGCCCGATCTCTCCGAGCGCCGAGGGCAGCAGAGGCCAGGACACCGCTCCCCCGGACGACGGATTGCCCAGCAGCACCATGAGTCCCCAGGTGGGGAGCATCGCCCAGCGCCCCATGATGGTGTTGAACAGGGTGAAGACCATGCCCGAGGTGAACATCGTGAGCGACAGGATCAGCCAGGACTCGACGAACGGCAGATTCAGCGCGCCCAGCAGCCAGTCCACCACCGCGGCGATCGCGAAGCCGCCGAGCAGGGCGTAGGCTGCGGTGAAACCGATGCGCTCGAGCGGATTGAGTGCCCGGGCGTGCACGCTGAGCTGGATGGCCCCGACGAAGCCGATGATGACGGCGGCCAGCGAGATGTAGAAGAGTGCCAGCCCGCGCGGGTCCCCCTTCTGGAGCGGCTTGACGTCCGTGACCGTCACGGGGACTCCGGTGGTCTTCGCGACCTTCGCGCCGGTCTCGGCGAGCAGTTGGGCGACCGTGGCCCCGGCGGCCCCCGCGATGTCCATGGCCACCCCACGCTCACCCGGCCGCAGCGTCACGAAGACCTTCTGCTCCTCCATGGCCTGGCGCGCCTCGGCCCGGGTGGCGTACGGACGCAGGTGGAGGGAGGCGTCGAGGGCCTTCTCCATCCCCGCGATGAACTCCTTCCCGCCCCGTGCCGCGACATCGCCGACCACAGCGGCCGGGATCCGGCGCGGCGTCGGATCGGCCATCGTGTAGGTGTAGGAGCCGGCGAAGAGCCCGGCCGCAGCGGCGAGGATGAAGAGCAGTACGAACGCGGGAACGTAGGGCGACTGTTTGTACGACGTCCATTTCTCGGCCCGGGTCGGGGGCCTGCCGTGCGCGCCGTGTGCGGGGCGCTCCGTCCCGTCGTCCGCACTCACGCGTCGTCACCGGTGTCGTGCCGGGCGCGGCTGGGCTGCACCCGTTTCGGCTCACCCGGCATCTTCGGGTACTCCGGCGGATAGGGCAGGTCGCCGAGCCTGTGCTCGTGTTCGTCACGCCTCGCCAGCTCCAGCACCTGGTCGAGGCGGAAGGCGTGGTCGTCCATGTCGGCGTGCAGGTCGCCCACCTCGGCATAGCGCACGGGCATCGTCCGGAGGTCGAAGTCGCGCGGCTCGGCGTCGTCGACCTCCTCCCAGCGGAGCGGGGCGGAGACCGGGGCGTGGGGGAAGGGGCGCACGGAGTAGGCGGAGGCGATCGTGCGGTCGCGGGCCGTCTGGTTGTAGTCGACGAAGATCCGCTCGCCTCGTTCCTCCTTCCACCAGGCCGTGGTCACCCGGTCCGGCATCCTGCGCTCCAGTTCGCGCCCCACCGCGATGGCCGCCCGCCTGACCTGGGTGAAGGTCCACTCCGGGACGAGGGGGACGAAGACGTGGATGCCGCGCCCGCCGGATGTCTTGGGCCAGCCGCGCAGCCCCTGCTCGTCCAGGACCGCGCGTAGTTCGTGGGCCGCCCGCACCGCGTCGGCGTAATCGGTGCCGGGCTGCGGGTCGAGGTCGATGCGCAGCTCGTCGGGGTGGTCGGTGTCCGCCCTGCGCACCGGCCAGGGGTGGAAGGTCAGGGTGCCGAGGTTGACCGCCCAGAGGACGGCTCCCAGTTCGGTGGGGCACATCTCGTCGGCGTGCCGGCCGCTGGGGAACTCGATCCGGGCGGTGGGGGTCCAGTCGGGGAGGTTCTTCGGCGCGCGCTTCTGGTAGAAGAAGTCGCCCTCGACCCCGTCGACGAAGCGCTGCAGGGTGGTGGGCCGCTCGCGCAGGGAGCGGAGGATGCCCGGCCCCACGGCCTGGAAGTAGTCGGCCACGTCCTTCTTGGTGTAGCCCTTCTCCGGGAAGTACACCTTGTCCGGGTTGGACAGCCGTACGGCCCGTCCGTCCGCGTCCAGCTCCACCGCTGTTCCTGCTCCCATGTCGGACACCGTAGGCCGGTCCCACATATGCCGCATATCGGAAGACGTGCTCCGTGCGGTGCGTGAGAATCGGGGCCATGGACCTGCCGGTGATGCCTCCTGTGAAACCGATGCTCGCCAAGTCCGTGTCCGCGATTCCCCCCGGCATGCAGTACGAGGCGAAGTGGGACGGATTCCGGGCGATCGTGCACCGGGACGGCGACGAGGTGGTGATCGGCAGCCGGACGGGGAAGCCCCTCACCCGTTACTTCCCCGAGGTGGTCACCGCCGTGCGGGAGAATCTGCCGCCGCGCTGCGTCATCGACGGTGAGATCGTCCTGCCGTACGAGGGACGGCTGGACTTCGACCGGCTGAGCGAGCGCATCCATCCCGCCGACTCCCGGGTGCGGATGCTGGCCGAGCGGACGCCGGCGAGTTTCGTCGCCTTCGACATCCTCGCCCTGGACGACACGTCGTTGCTCGCCACGCCGCAGACCGAACGGCGCACGGTCCTGGAGGAGGCCCTGGCCGACGCCTCGGCACCCGTACATCTCGCCCCGTCCACCACGGACCCGGCCCTCGCGCGGGACTGGTTCGAGCGGTACGAGGGGGCAGGGCTCGACGGGGTGGTCGCCAAACCGCTCGATCTGCCCTACCGGCCGGACGCGCGCGTCATGTACAAGATCAAGCACGAACGGACCGCCGACTGCGTGGTGGCGGGCTACCGCTTCCACAAGAGCGGCCCGGTGGTCGGCTCCCTGCTGCTCGGTCTGTACGACACGGAGGGCGCCCTCCAGCATGTGGGCGTGTGCGCGGCCTTCTCGATGAAACGGCGAACCGAGCTCCTGGAGGAGCTGGACCCGTTGCGCGTCGACCCCGCCGGTCATCCGTGGGCGGCCTGGGCGGACGCGGCGGCGCACGAAGGGTCACGGCTGCCGGGCGCGCCGAGCCGGTGGTCGGGCAAGAAGGACCTGTCCTGGGTGGCGCTCGCGCCGGAACGGGTCTGCGAGGTGGCGTACGACCACATGGAGGGCGACCGTTTCCGCCACACCACCCAGTTCCGGCGGTGGCGGCCGGACCGCACCCCCTCGGGCTGCACCTATGCGCAGTTGGAGGAAGTGGTGCGGTACGACCTGTCCGAGGTGCTCGACGCCCGCTGAGCCGTCAGGCGGTGGGAGTGGCGCAGGGTTCGTCGGACGGTGTGCCGGCGGGGGTCGTCTCCGTGGAGGGCGTGGGGCAGCCCGGGTCCGAGGGGGTCGGGTCCGGGGAAGTGGTCGGGTCCGGCGTCGTGGTGGGGTCGGGCGTCGTGGTCGGGTCCGGTGTCGTCGTCGGATCCGGGGAACCGCTGTCGGTGGGGTCGGGGCCGGGGCCCGGGTCCGTGGGGCTCGGGGATCCGCCGGGGTCGGGGCTGCCGGAGTCCGTGGGGGTGGGCGCGGGGGTGGCGGTGGGTGAGGTGGACGGGCGCGGTGTGCCGCTGGGCTGCGGGCCGACGACGATGCCACCGCCGCCCGTGCCGGGGTCACTCGGGCTTCCAGGGCCTCCGACCGGGGCTTTCGGCGCGTGCGGGCTGCCCGCACCCGGGCTCTTCGGGATCACGCCCTCGCCGTCGGCGACGGGATGGGCACCCTTGCGGTAGAACTCCAGCCAGGACAGGACCGTACGCAGGTAGGTGTCCGAGCGGTTGTAGCTGAGGATCGCCCGGTCGAGGTCGCCCCGCACGGACAGGTCGCGCGTCCCGGCGCAGAGGTAGTGGCCTGCGGCGAGGGCGGCGTCGACGACGTTGTTCGGATCCTTGCGGCCGTCGCCGTTGCCGTCCTTCCCCCAGTGCGCCCACGTGGAGGGGATGAACTGCATCGGGCCGACCGCCCGGTCGTAGCGGGTGTCGCCGTCGTACGCCCCGCCGTCGGTGTCCCGGATATCGGCGAATCCGGCGCCGTTGAGGACGGGGCCCAGGACCGGCGTGAGCGTGGTGCCCGCGGAGTCCACGCGTCCCCCTCTCGCGTGGCCGGACTCCACCTTGCCGATGGCCGCGAGTAACTGCCAGGAGAGACGGCAGTCGGGGTCACTGCGGCCGAGGGCGCTCTGCGCGTCGCGGTAGGCGGTCAGGACGGTGGCGGGGATGCCCGCCTCGGCCCAGGACTGCGCGACGGCCGTGCCGGGCTTCTTCCCGGTGCTCTTCGGCGGCTCCGGTGACTCCAGCGGCGGCAGCTCGGTGTGGTAGCTGTCGTCGTTCGGCACCTCGGTCCAGACGACGTCGTCCGATGCCACGTTCTTCATGTCGTCGGCGGCACCGCCGCCCGCGAGTCCCGGGGCCTGGGACGCGGTGAGCGCCGCCATGGCGGCCACCGCGGTGGCCGTACCGGTGAGTCCGCGGCGCATGGTTCCGTTGAACCTCATGAGTCCTCCCTCTTCCGGGTCATCGCGTGAACGTGTCGATGGCCGCGATCCGCCAGGAGTCACCGCGGCGAACGGCGTCCACGGCGAACATGGCTGCCGCGTACGTCGTCTCCTCCTCCTTGTCGGTGCGGGTGTTGCTCTGGTCGGCGAAGACCAGCAGCCGGGCCCGGTCACCGTCGAGCAGCTCGACACCGCTCTGGGTGACGGTCGTGGTGAGGACGAGCTTCTGCTTCGGCGCCTGAGCGCGTACCTCGGCGAGCATGTCCTCGTGCTGCTGGACCGCCTTGCCCGTCAGATGCTTCCGCGCGGCCAGATCGGACTTCTCGGGCGCGGCGTAGGTGTAGGAGAAGACCGCGCCGACGGCCTCGGTGATCTGTCCCTTGACCTCGCTGGTCCGGCCGATGTCGGTGAGGGCCGTGTTCTGCCGGCTCGGGTCGTCGCGCAGTGCCCCGGCCGAGGTGAACGACCAGGCGGCGAAGGCACCGAGGAGCAGCGTCGCGGCGCAGAGGACGGCGGGCAGCCGGATGCGCGGACGGGGCAGCCGTCCGCGCGGGGGACCGTCCTCCTCGGCGCCGGCCGCGTCCTCCGGTGCCTGCGGGGGCTCCGGCGATTCAGGCGACTCTCGCGTCTCGGGGGATGCGAGCGTCTCGGTCGTCCCAGTCGTCTCGGGGGCCGGTTCAGAGGCGGCGGTCGTCGCGGCGGCGACGGTGGCGAGCCGGCGGCGGCGGTTGACGAGGTGTCGGGTCGTCGGCATGTCGGTGGTCCTCTCGAAGGCGGGGCTGCCGGGCGGGGTCAGCCGGCGGTGTTACCGACGGGCGCCTGGCCGAGGGCGCTGAGCTTCCACCCCTCGGAGGTGCGGGTGAGCTGCCCCAGCATCCGGCTCTCCTTGACCGCGGGTTTGCCCTCGGAGGCGGTGACGGTGACCCGCAGGGCCACCATCACGCCGGCCTTCCCCGCCCGCTCGTCCAGCTCCGTCACCGCGCCGGACAGGATCCTGGCGGTGCTGACCGTCCTGGCCGCCTCGATCTGCTTGACGAACGCGTCCCGGCCGTCGACGAGTTGCTTGTGCAGATCGCCGGTGGTGGAGTCCTCCCAGCTGTCGAGCCCTTCGGCGAGCCGGCCGTGGTCGAGCGTGTTCATGTTCTGCACGGCCTGCTCCCCCGCCGCCAGGGCGTCGTCGCGGGCCTGTGCGTAGGCCGCCGAGTCGTCGTGCGCGGCGTCGTAGCGGGACCAGCCTCCCCAGCCCGCGGCGACGGCGGCCGCGACCGTCAGCGCGACCGCTGCCGCCACCAGCGGATCGGTTGTCATGGGTACCCGTGCCATGTGGTGCTCTCCCCTACCTGGAGGTGATGTCGACGATCCGCCAGTGCCCGCCGCGCAGTTCCGCGGTGACGGACAGCTGGGCCGCCGCCGTGGTGGCGGCCTTCCCCTGTCGCTCGTAGACCTGGTCGAGGAAGACCAGGAGGTGGGCGCTGCTCCCGGTGAGCCGGGTGACTCCGGCACGTACGGCCTGGCTGGTGAGCGTCAGCTTCTGGTCCGCGGCCTGCTTCTCGACCTGGCCGAACAGGGCCGCGTACTGCTGGAGCGCCCGGCCCGCGAGCAGTTCCTTCGCCGATTCCCTGGTGGCGGCGGTGGCCTGCGGGCTGTACGAGAAGACCTTGCCCAGCGCGCTGCTCACATCGCCGGCGACGCGGGTGGTCGCGGCGGAGTCCGTCAGGGCCCGGTTGGAGGTGGCCGGGGTGTCGCGCAGCTGTTGTCCCTGGACGAACAGCGTGCCGCCCATGCCCAGCAGGGCGACGGCCAGCGACGCGGCGACCGCGTGGGTCCACCGTCCGGGGGCGGCGGGCACGTCCGGCACGGGCTCCGCGTCCGGTACGGGACCGAGGTCCGGCGGGATCGTCGCTGTTCCCGTGCTCTGCTTCATGAGCCGCTCCCGACCGGTAGCGCGTCCAGTGCCTTGACCTTCCAGCCGTCCCCGGTCCGGGCGAGTGTCGCCTCGAAGCGTTTGCGCTCCGTACCGCCCTTGCCGGTGCGCGGGGTGACGTGGACGTCGACGGTCGCGATGAGCGCCGCCGTGCCGGCCCGGTCGTCGAGCGCGGTGAGCGCCGCGTCGGTGACCTTGCCGCGTGCGGTGGCGCCGGACTCGGCGAGCTCGCCCGCGTCCTTCTTCCGGGTGCTCTCCAGCCGGTCGTGCAGCGGTCCGGTCGAGGCGGTGAGCCAGGCGGTGAGACCGGACTCCACGCTCGCGGCGTTCTTGCCGTCCATGCTGGTCAGCCGGGTGAGGTGCCGTTTGCCGTCCTCGAGGGCGGCGTCGCGGCTCTTCGCGTACGCCAGCGTGTCGTCACCCCGTGCCTGGGCGTACGACCAGGCGCCGAGCGCGCAGACCAGCAGGGCGGCGAGCAGTGCGGCCGGGCCGAGCGCCGTCCTCGTGCGGTCGCTCATGAGCCGCCTCCCAGGCCGAGCAGCCCGGCCATGCCACCGGCCGGTGGCGCGGAGGTGTCCCCGGTGGTGCCGGTCGCGTCCGGCAGGAGGCCCGAGCCCGGCGTGAACGGTTCCGGCACGGGGCCGCCCTTCGGGGCGTTGGCGCTGCCCCGGACGTTGATGCCGCTGCCGGGCGAGGACGCGCAGCGGGCCTTGGTGTCGGTGGCGGGGGCGGCCGAGACGTCGGTGCCGGGGCGGTAGGTGGTGGAGCCGTATCCGGTGGTGCAGGGCAACGGCTCGAAGAAGGTGACCGACATGCCGAACCTGGCCCCGTCCTGGTCGATGGCGCTCGCGCCGGCCGCCGCGACCGCGGGTACCTTCACCAGCAGTTCCTCCAGTCCGCGCTGTCGTGTGACGGCTACCTCGGAGGTGGTGAGGAGGTTGGCGACGACCACTCCGAAGGCGGGGTCGAGGTCGCGCAGCAGTCCGCTGATCTGTTCGGTGGCGTCGGGCGCCGCGGCGATGAGCCGGCGCAGGTCGGTGTCGGATCCCTTGAGTTCGGCGGCGAGTTCCCCGGCGCCGGAGGCGAAGCCCTTGAGTGCTTCGCCCTGTTCGTTCTGGGTACGCAGCACGGTCTCGCCGTCGGCCATCAGCTTCGTGGTGGTCGGCAGGGCCTCGTCGGCGGCCTCGATGAATTCGCCGCTGGTGTCCAGCAGGACCTGGAGGTCGTCGCCGCGACCGCTGAACGCGGTGCCGAATTCGTCGACGACCGTGCGCAGGGCTTCCGCGTCGACGGAGGCCGTCAGGTCGTTGACGCTGGTGAGGACGTCGGTGACGGGTGCCGGGATGGTGGTGTCGGCCTGGTCGATGACTGAGCCGTTCTCCAGGAAGGGGCCGTCCGCGCGGGTGGGCCGGAGGTCGATGTACTGCTCGCCGACCGCGGAGAGGTTGGCGACGACGGCCCGGAGGCTGTCGGGGATGCGCGGCGCGTCGTCCTCGATGCGCAGTTCGGCCTCGACCCCGTCGTCGGTGAGCTCGATCGGCCCGACCCTGCCTACGGACACGCCTCGGTAGCTGACGTTGGAGTGGGTGAAAAGACCGCCCGTCTGCGGTAGTTGCACCGTGACGGTGTAGTAGTCGCGCAGCCCGACGTAGTGGCCGAGGTCGGCGTACCGCACCCCCAGGAAGCCGAGGACGAGTACGGCGATGACGAGGAAGGCGACGTTCTTCAGCCGGATGGCGAGGGTGATCATCAGCGGGTGCCCTCCGTTTCCGACGTGGTGACCGAGGGGAGCGGCAGGGGAAGTGCCGCGCCCGGCTTCTGCTGGGCTCCGGACGCCGTGGGCGGCGTGGTGGGCGGGGTGAGTGCGGGGATGATCTGGGTGCCGGGCAGGGCCGTCACGTCCAGGTAGACGTTGAGGTAGTCACCCTTCACCCCGCGGAGCACCTCGTCGGTGAACGGGTAGGTGAGCAGCACCTGGAGGGAGTCCGGCAGATCGTTGCCGGAGTCCGCGAGTGCGGCGAGCGTGGGTGCGAGGGCCTTGAGGTCGGCGATCATGTCGGCCTTGCTCTTGTCGATCGTGTCGACGGCGACGGTGGAGAGCGTGTCGAGCGAACGCAGCATGGTGAGCAGCGAGCCGCGCTGCTTCTCCAGGACCTTGAGGCCGGGGCTGAGGCCGGTGAGGACCGTACCGACGTCCTGCTTGCGGGTGGCGAGGGTGGCGGCGAGCCGGTTGACGCCGTCGAGTGCCTGGGTGATGTCCTCCTTGTGGGTGTCCAGGTTCGTGACGAGTGTGTCGACGCGCTTCAGCATCGAGCGGATCTGTGGTTCCTGTCCGGAGAGCGCCTTGTTGAGCTCGGTGGTGATGGTCTTGAGCTGACTGACCCCGCCTCCGTTGAGGAGCATCGACAGGGCGCCGAAGACCTCTTCGACCTCCGGGTTGCGGTTGGTGCGGGCGAGCGGGATCCGGTCACCGTCCGCGAGCGCGCCGTGGGCGGTGCCGGTGCTCGGGGGCGAGAGCTGGACGAACTTCTCGCCGAGGAGGCTGGACTGTTCGAGGTGGGCGTAGGCGTTGCCGGGCAGGTCGACCTTCCCGTTGACGCGCATGGTGACCTTGGCGGTCCAGCTGCCCGGGGTGAGGGTGATCCCGGTGACCCTGCCGACGGCCACGTCGTTGACCTTGACGGACGACTGCGGGGCGAGGCTGAGGACGTCCCCGAACTCGGCGGTGATCTCGTACGGGTGGTCGCCGAGATCCGCTCCGCCGGGCAGCGGTACCTGGTCGATGCCTACGAACGACGGCAGGCCGACGGTCGCGGCGACGAGCGCGAAGCCGACGCCGGCGGCGACCAGGGCGCCGAGGCCCGTGACCGTGCGGGTGCCGGGTCTGCGCAGGGCGGGGCTCATGGGGTCGCCTCCTTCTTCTTCTGCGTCCCGGACTTCTCCGGGGTGCCGTAGACGGTGCCGACGGCGGGCAGCGGCAGCGCGGGAAGTGCCTTCTGCCGGGTCGCGTCCACCGGTGCCAGCCCTTCCAGGCCGGTGGCTTCGGGTTCGGTGAGCGGCCCGCCCATCGACAGTTCGTTGAGGTTGGTGCGGCCGTTGAGGGTGCGGTTCGCCGGGTCGTAGGCGTTCAGTACGTTGCCCGCCGCGAGGGGCAGTGTGTCGAGGGACTCGGCGAGCGAGGCGCGCTGGTCGACCAGGGTCTGGGTGAGCGGCACCAGGAGGTCCACGTTGTCCTTGAGGGCGCCGCGGTTCTTCTGGATGAAGCCCTTGACCTGGCCGAGCGCCTTGCCCAGTTCCTTCAGGGCCGCGCTGAGGTTCTTCTTGTCGTCGGCGAGGAAGCCGGTGACGGAGTTCAGCTGCTGCTCGGCCGCCCGCACGTCGCCGTCGTTGTCCTTCAGCATCGTGGTGAAAGTCTGCAGGTAGGACAGCGTGTCGAAGAGGTTGCCGCTGCTCTTGTCGAGGGTCTTCGTCGCCTTGCCGAACTGTTCGACGGAATCCCCGATGGCCTTTCCGTTGCCGTCGAGGTTCTTCGCCCCGGTCTCGAGGAGTTCCGCGAGCGCCCCGTCCGTGTTGGCTCCGTCCGGGCCGAGGGCCGTGGAGAGCTCGGTGATCGATTCGTACAGCTGGTCGACCTCGATGGGGGTGGCGTTGTCCGCGGCCGGGAGTACGGCGTCCTCCTCGAGCCGTGCTCCCCCGGTGTAGGCCGGGGCGAGCTGTACGTACCGGTCGGCGACCAGGCTGGGGGCGACGACGACGGCGTGTGCCTCCTTGGGGACCTTGACGCCCTTGTCGAGCTCCAGGGTGACCCTGACCTCCTCTCCGCGTGGTTCCACGGACTGGACGGTTCCCACCTTCACGCCGAGGATCCGCAGATCCGATCCGGCGTACACGCCTGTGGCCCGGTCGAAGTAGGCGGTGACGGTGGTCTTCCCCCGGTCCTCCATCGCCATCACCCCCGAGGTGGCGGCGACCGCCACGACGGCGAGTCCGGCGCCGATACCGATGACGCGTGTGCGTCTCATGTCAGCGCCCTCCCTGCTTCGGTGGCATGCAGTCGTCCTTGGGGGGCGTGCCGGCGGGCAGGTAGTTCTTCGGGACGACCCCGCAGACGTAGTTGTCGAACCAGCGGCCGTTGCCGAGGGTGTTGCCGACGAGGCGGTTGTAGGAGCCGGCCAGGGAGAGCACCTTGTCGAGGCTCTTACGGTTCTTCACCAGGACCGCGGTGACCCGTCCGAGCGATTCGAGGGTGGGCCCCAGCTGCTTGTTGTTGTCCGTGACGAGGCCGGTGAGCTGGGTCCCGAGGTTCCGGGTGCCGGTGAGCAGCTGGTGGATGGAGTCGCGGCGCGCCTGGATCTCGCCGAGGAGCAGGTTGCCGTCCTCCAGGAGGGTCTCGAAGCTGCTCTTCTTGCTCGCGAGCGTTCCGGTGAGCTGCTTGCTGCCCTTGAGGAGGGTGGCGAGCTGGGCGTCCCGTTCGGACACCGTCCTGGACAGCGCGGACAGCCCGTTCGCCGCGCTGCGTACGTCGGGCGGCGAGTCCTTGAAGGTCTCGGAGATCGTCTCGAAGCTCCGGGCGAGCTGGGCGGTGTCGATCTCGTCGATCGTCTCGCCGAGTCCGTTGAACGCCTGGGTGACGTCGTACGGGGAGGTGGTGCGGCCCGCGGTGATGCGGGAGTCCGGATCCTGGGGAGCGTTGCCCAGCGGGTCGACGGCGAGGTACTTCTCGCCCAGGAGGGTCTTGATGGCGATGCCGACGGTGGAGGAGTCGCCGATCCAGGCGTCCTTGACCTGGAAGTCCACCTTCACCTTGGCGCCGTCGAGCGACACGGCGGTGACCTCGCCGACCTTGACGCCGGCGATCCGTACCTCGTCCCCCTCGTCGAGGCCGGCCGACTCGGTGAAGTCGGCGCTGTAGGTGGTGCCGCCGCCGATGAAGGGCAGTGCGTCGGCGCGGTAGGCGGCGAGGCCGAGGAGGGCCAGGACGAGGAGTCCGACGATGCTGACGGTGACGGGGTCGCGTTCCCGTACGGGCTTGATTCTCATGCCTGGCACCTCGGTCGGCCGATGGTGATGCCGGTGGGCGGCGCGCTGCCGTCCTCGGTCGTCACACCGCTGACCCTGGCTTCGCAGAGGTAGAGGTTGAGCCATGACCCGTACGAGGTGAGACGGGTGATCGCCTCCATCTTGGCGGGGGTCTTCTGCAGGAAGCTCTCGATCTCGGGGGCGTTCTTGTCCAGCTGACCGGTGAGACGTCCGAGCTGGGCGATGTCGTCCTTGAGCGGCTTGCGCCCGTCCTGGAGGAGGTCCGCGGTGACGGTGGTGAGCGCGCCCATCGCCGTGACCGCCTCGCCGAGCGGTTCGCGGTCGTCGGAGAAGCCCGTGACGAGCTTCTGCAGGGTGACGACCAGGTCGTCGAAGCCCGCCTCCCGGTCGTTGACGGTCTTCAGGACCGTGTTGAGGTTCTTGATCACCTCGCCGATCACCTTGTCCTTGGCCGCGACGGTGCCGGTCAGCGAGCCGACGTGGGAGAGGATGCTGTCGACGGTTCCGCCCTCACCCTGGAGGACCTGGACGATCGATCCGGCGAGCTGGTTGACGTCCGGTGGCGACAGCCCCTCGAAGAGCGGCTGGAAGCCGTTGAAGAGCTGGGTGAGGTCCAGCGCGGGTGTGGTGCGCGCGAGCGGGATGGTCGCTCCCGGCCTGAAGCTCTCGCCGACGGGGCCTGCGCCCTGGTCGAGGTCGATGTAGCGCTGGCCGACCATGTTGAGGTATTTGATCGAGGCGGTCACCGAGGCGGGCAGGTCGCGGCCCTTGCGGACGGCGAAGCCGACCTCGGCCAGCCGTCTGTCGGCGACCTCGATGGACTCGACCTGGCCGACCTTCACGCCGGCGATCCGGACGCTGTCGCCGACGACCAGTCCGGTCGCGTCGGTGAACCTCGCCTTGTACGACGTCGTGTCGCCGACGCCCGTGTCGGCGATGGACAGCCCGAGGACCGTGGTCGCCAGGACGGTCACCACGACGAAGGCGATCGACTTCACGAGGGGGCCCGTGAGGGAGCGGCGCTTCACTTGAGCTTCACCTCCGCACCGCGGAAGGCCGGACCGATGAGCACGCTGCTCCAGTCGGGCAGGGCCTGCGGCTGGACCTTCAGGGAAGAGGCGACCAGCTCGTTGACGAGCCGGCTCTCCTCGGGCGAGTTGGGCATGCCGAGAGCGGTGCCGGCGGCGCCGGGTTCCCCGGCCTTCGCTCCGGGGGCGTCCGTGGCGGGGCCGCTGTCCGTGGCGGCAGCGGTCCGTGCGTCGGCGGTCGGCACCGATCTCCCGGTGTACGGCACCGCGTAGCAGTGCGGGCCGCCGGTCGCGCCGTACGCCGGAGTGTCCTTGCCGGCCACGTACTTCCCCTTCGACTCCACGGGCCTGAGCGTGACGTGGAGGCCGGGCCGATCGGTGCCCTTGCCGAGCGCCTTGTCCATGGCCGGCACGAAGCCCGCCATCGTACGCAGGGTGCAGGGGAAGGCGTCCGAGTACTCCGCGAGGAGCTCCAGCGTCGGCCGGCCCGAGGCCGAGAGCCGGATGAGGTTGTCCTTGTTCTTGCGCAGGAAGGAGGTGACGTCCTGGGCGGAGGCGGTGGTGGAGCCGTACAGATCGGCGAGTTCCGCCTGCTGTTCGGCGAGGGTGCCGCTGGTGGTGGTGAAGTCGGTGAGCGCGTCCAGGACGTCGGGGGCCGCGTCGGCGTAGAGATGACTCACCTTGACGAGTTCCTTGATGTCCGCGTTGAGCGTGGGGAGTTGTGGGTTGAACTCCTTGAGGTGGGCGTCGAGGGTGACCAGGGTGTCGCCGAGCTTGTCGCCGCGCCCTTCGAGCGCCTGGGACACGGCGTTGAGAGTGGCGGCGAGTTTCTCCGGCTTGACCGCGGTCAGCATCGGCAGGACGTTGTCGAGGACCTCCTCCAGCTCGATGGCGTTGCTGGAGCGGTCCTGCGGGATCACGGCACCGGCCTGGAGGGCCCGCGCGGACGGGACGGACGGCGGCACGAGGGCGACGAACCGTTCGCCGAAGAGGGTGGTGGGCAGCATCTGGGCGGAGACGTCGGCGGGTATCTGCCCGAGCCGGTCGGGCTGGATGGCCAGGGTCAGGCGCGCCCCGTCGCCGTCCGCCTCGATGTCGCGCACCTCTCCGATCACGACACCGCGCAGCTTGACCTCGGCGTTGTCGTGCATCTCGTTGCCGACGCTGCCGGTGCGTACGGTCACGGTGGCGTCGTCCGTGAAGTCCTTCTCGTACACGGAGACCGACAGCCATACGAGCACGGCGGGCACGAGCACGAAGGCCGCACCGGCGAGTCTGCGGCGCACCGTCTGCGCTGTGGAGGAATGCATCAGCCGGCCACCTTCACCGTTGTCGTCGCGCCCCAGATGGCGAGCGAGAGGAAGAAGTCGGTGACGCTGATGAGCACGATGGCGTTGCGCACCGAACGGCCCACGGCCACGCCCACGCCGGCCGGGCCGCCGGTGGCGTGGAAGCCGTGGTAGCAGTGGGCGAGGATCACCAGCACACTGAAGATCAGCACCTTGAGCACCGACAGGAGCACGTCGTCCGGGGAGAGGAAGAGATTGAAGTAGTGGTCGTAGGTGCCCGCCGACTGCCCGTTGAACAGGACGGTGATGTAGCGGGACGCCAGGTAGGAGGAGAGCAGCCCGATGGCGTAGAGCGGGATGATGGCGACGACGCCGGCGATGATCCGCGTGGTGACGAGGTAGGGCATGGAGCGCACGCCCATCGCTTCGAGGGCGTCGACCTCCTCGTTGATCCGCATCGCGCCGAGCTGGGCCGTGAAGCCCGCGCCGACGGTCGCGGAGAGGGCGAGCCCGGCGACGAGCGGGGCGATCTCCCGGGTGTTGAAGTACGCGGAGATGAAGCCGGTGAAGGCGGAGGTGCCGATCTGGTCGAGGGCCGCGTATCCCTGGAGGCCGACGACCGAGCCGGTGGCGAGGGTCATCGCGATCATCACGCCGATGGTGCCGCCGATGACCCCGAGGCCGCCGCTGCCGAAGGCGACCTCGGCGAGCAGCCGCTGCACCTCCTTGAGGTAGCGGCGCAGGGTACGGGGAATCCAGATGAGCGCCCGTACGTAGAAGGTGAGTTGCTCACCCGAGCGGTCGAGCCAGCCGAGCACGGACATCGGTCAGCCCCCCTTCGGGGGGACGATCTGGAGGTAGATCGCCGTGAGGATCATGTTCACCGCGAACAGGAGCATGAAGGTGATGACGACGGACTGGTTGACCGCGTCGCCCACTCCCTTGGGCCCGCCTCGCGGGTTGAGCCCCCGGTAGGCGGCGACGATGCCCGCGATGAAGCCGAAGATCAGTGCCTTGAGTTCACCGATGTAGAGGTCGGGAAGCTGGGCGAGGGCGGAGAAGCTGGCGAGGTACGCGCCCGGCGTGCCGTCCTGCAGGATGACGTTGAAGAAGTACCCGCCGAGCGTGCCGACCACGGACACCAGCCCGTTGAGCAGGACGGCGACGAACATGGTGGCCAGTACGCGGGGGACGACGAGGCGCTGGATGGGCGAGACACCCATGACCTCCATGGCGTCGAGCTCCTCACGGATCTTGCGGGATCCGAGGTCGGCGCAGATGGCGGACCCGGCGGCCCCGGCGATCAGCAGCGCCACGATGAGCGGGCTGGCCTGCTGGATGACCGCGAGGACGCTGGCGCCGCCGGTGAAGGACTGGGCGCCGAGCTGTTCGGTGAGGGAGCCGACCTGGAGGGCGATGACCGCGCCGAACGGGATGGAGACGAGGGCGGCGGGCAGGATGGTGACGCCGGCGACGAACCAGAACTGCTCGATGAACTCCCGTACCTGGAACGGCCGGCGGAAGACGGCCCGGCCGACGGCCAGAGCGAGGGCGAACAGCTGGCCGGTCTGGCGCAGCGGGGCGAGGAGCCGCGAGGGCGGTCTCTGCCTCGGTGTCGTTCCCCGCGTCTCATCGGTGGCCGGCTCGGGCGGGCGTACGGGCGGTGGTGCCGTCATCGGCGCCCACCGTCCAAGGCCGGCGTGTAACTGTTCAGGATCGCCGTACGCGCGGCCTCCGGCAGCTGGCCCATCATGGAGATGACCCGCTCCCGGCGGCGCAGGGCCGCCTGCCGTACGGGCAGTCCGGGTGAGGGCTCCAGCTGCGGTACGACGGTGCGGGGCCCGGTGGAGTAGGTGGGGCCGTTGGTCTGCTCCGCGGCGAGGGTGGCCGCGTCCTTCTCCTCGGACATGCCGATGGGGCCTTCCCGGCGTCCGGCGAGGAACTGCGAGACGACGGGCATGTCACTGGTGAGCAGCACCTCGCGCGGTCCGAAGGTGACGAGGTTGCGGCAGAACAGCATCCCCATGTTGTCGGGGACGGTGGCCGCGATGTCGAGGTTGTGGGTGACGATGAGCATCGTCGCGTCGATCTGCGCGTTGAGATCGATGAGGAGCTGCGAGAGGTAGGCGGTGCGCACCGGGTCGAGCCCGGAGTCCGGCTCGTCGCAGAGGATGATCTGCGGGTCCAGGACGAGGGCACGCGCCAGGCCGGCGCGCTTGCGCATACCGCCGGATATCTCGCCGGGCAGCTTCCCCTCCGCGCCGAGCAGACCGACGATGTCGATCCGTTCCATGACGATGCGGCGGATCTCGGACTCCTTCTTGCGGGTGTGTTCACGCAAGGGAAAGGCGATGTTGTCGAAGAGCGACATCGAGCCGAAGAGGGCGCCGTCCTGGAACATGAGCCCGAACAGCTTGCGGGTCTCCATGACTTCACGCTCGGGGCTGTTCACCATGTCGACGCCGTTGATGAGAACACGGCCCTTTTCCGGTTTCAGCAGTCCGATGATGGATTTCAGGAACACGGTCTTCCCGGTACCGGAAGGACCGAGCATGACACTCACCTCACCGGCCGGCAGCGTGAGACCGACGTCCTGCCAGATGTTCTGCTTACCGAAGGACTTCGTCAGGCCTTCGACGACTACTTCGATACCCATCGACCCTCCCTCGAAGTGGTGGTGAACGACGTCATCTGTCAGCGCTCCGGCTCCGGTAAATGCAATGGCGGCTCGTCACACATGCACCAGGAGGCGCACGTTATGTCCGTCGAAACCGCGAGGACAAGCCGTTGAACAGCGGAAATCGTCGGACGTTGATCTCTGCCTGGATCACTTGTCACCGATTGACAAACCCGCCCGGCGGCTTTGTCGATATCTGCGCAAGGTCTCCGGGTGCACCGGTGTCCTCCGGCCCAGGGGGCCGGAGCCACGGGACACCGGAAGTCGGAAGAACCCCGCCCCGGTGGAGGGTTCAGGGCTGGAGGAACTCCCGAAGGAATCCCGGGTCAAGGGGGTGCGACCAGGACTCCACGTGCGTCGAACGAGCAGGTACGGAGGTGTTTCCGATCCGCCCAAGCGGGACGCTACGGGCCGGTAACCTAAGTCCGCAATAGCGCTTCACGAACTTTCTCCGAGGTAATCGCACGGCAGCTTTTTCTTATGCCCCGATGAGTAATCGGCGCGCGAAACCTATCGAAAAGTGAGGGCATGGAGGCCGGGCGGCGAGCCCTGGAACGTCCCTCCGGGCACACCGAAGCCCGTCCCGACCAGGGTCCATTCGGTCGGGACGGGCTCAGGGAGCAATTGACCGTCGGGGCGCATGAAGTGACAAGAGGCGCAGTGCGGCGCCTGCGTGCCGCTCTCCGGTTACTTCGCCGGCCCCACCTGCTTCACCTACTTCACCGCGGAGTGCCAGGCCTCGGAGAGCTCCTTGCCGGCATGGGGCACCGACACACCCGGAGCGGTGAGACCGGCCGTGTAGGTCTTGGCGTCGTTCAGGACGAGGTTGCTCGTACCGGCCCCGGCGGGCAGGCCGACCTTGAGGTCGATCGCCCAGCTCAGAAGACCGCCGACACCGCAGCCACTCGCCTTCGGCACGGAGAACCGGCTGTCGCCCTGGGCCGCTCCGGACAGGGCCATCTGAATCATCGCGCCTTCGTCCGGGTTGGCCGTCCCGTCACCGTTGAACCGGGAAGCCGCCAAGGCCGGGGCGCTGATGTTCCCGGGCCGCAGGAGCACCGGGTTGCTGCTGCTCCCTATGGAGCAGTTGGATCCGAGCAGCGGGTTCTCCAGCCGGATCTTGACGGGCAGCTTGACGATCGGCCCCGAGGAGATCCCGGCGACCAGGCTGAACTCGGTCGGTGTGCCGGCCGACTCCACCGTGGCGGTCACCTTGTTGAGGGTGGCGTCGGTGATCTGCCCGCAGATGGCCGAGACGACCGGTACACCGTTGGGGCACATGATGCCGAGGAGCCCACCGGGGATGGTGGTCTTCCCACTGACGAGGGATCCGGCCGCCGGCGGAACGACCGTGTAGGTCCCCTCGGCCGGGTGCTGGATGACACCGAACTGCAGGTTCGTGGAACCGGTCGTCGCCTCGACGTCGCCCAGCTTGATCGTCCCGTTGGGCGAGGCGGATGTCACGCACAACGGGACGTCGGTGTCGCCGTCCGTGGCGAGCATGGCCGGGGCGTCCACCGGACAGCGGTCGAACGGGGCCCACGCGCCGTTCAGCTGGGCGGAGGCCGTGGCGGCGCCGGCCGGGGTGGCGGTCAGAGGCATGACCAGAGCGGCGGACGCGGCGACGGCGCCGCCGGCCTTGATCCAGGTCTTCGAGACAGATCTCATTGTTCCCTCACTTCGGTTGAAGGCTCCGGGGATTGCTGTGCTCGGCATGATGGCCGGGTGTGACCGCGAGGGTCAGCGCGTCGCCCTGGGGATGTCCTGTGGCTGGTGCTCGGGCGTACAGGCAGAACCGGTCGAGGGGACACAAGGCGCCCCCTGTATCTGCTTGACGAATCCGGGAGATCCGGAGAGGGACGCGGTGAAGACGCTGTCCAGGTCCTCATCCGCACCGCATCCCTTGAAGGGCGGGATCGTCACCGACCCCGTCAGCTCCCCTCCTGTCACCACGGTGTAGCCCTCGTTGCCCTTCTCCGCGTCCCAGGTCCCCAGGCCGGCGAGGGCGAGCCGGAACGGGCGCTCCGTCCGGCAGCTCTTTCCCACGTCCAGTGCAACGCCGTTGACCTTCACGTCGTACAGCCTGAGGACGAAGTCCATATCGACGGTGGTGGTGGTTTTGGTGAAACCACCGTTCAGAAGATCGGTGATGCCGTGGGACACCACGTTGCGGTCCTCCGGCGAGTCGGCCTCGGGAGGGATCTGCGTCATCTCGAGCGTCGCTGTCGTCGGCATGAACCCGAACGTCAGGAACGTCCCCGTAGTGGGGGGCAGTTGCGGCTTGCCCCTGTAATCCAGCACGATTGCCGCATTCAGGTACGCGTGTACGTAGGGATACTCGACATAGTTCTCGCCGTCATACGTATGGATCCGTGCGCAGGCAGGGGGGAACTTGGTGGCGCCGTCGAGCTTGGTCACGTTCGCGTAGCCGGCTACGTAGGCGACCATGTCACGGCCGTCCTCGTTCATCGGGTCCCCGACGCAGGGTGGCGCGGAAGCAGACACGGACTCCTTCGCTCTCGCCCCGACCTCAGGCGCGCCGGATTCTCCCTGCTCCTCGTCGCCGTCGGGCCACTCATCGGACGCGGACGGTCCGGGCGTGGGCGTTTCGGCACCGCCATCGACGCCCACCGTGGCCACAGTCGTCTCCTGGTCCGCGTCCACCGCGCACTGCACGGAGAGACTCGGCGGTTCCGCAGGAGCACCGTCAGCCTTCTTCACGGCCAGTTCCACCGAGAGGGCGGAGACCTTGAACGACAGGTCGCCCGACGCCCCGGGTTTCACGTAGGGAACACTCCCCGCCGTACTCAGCGTCAGTTCGCCCGCCTCGGGAACCGGTGCCGGCTCGGCGGCCGTCCCGACCCACTCCGTCCGGGCGTGCTGGTCCCCCTGGGCGACCTCGACCGAGAGCTGTGCTTCCGCGCCAACGGTCGCCGCTCCGGAGCCGGCCAGGCCGGCCGACGCCGCCTCGGACAGAGTCAGGTCCAGCGCCATCCCCTCGGGCTGGATCACCTGTCCGGCCTGAGCCGATTCGGGGACCTTCACGGCTATGCGAACCTTCACCGGCTGCTCGCCCTCCGGGAGGGCGCACGTGTAGGCCAGTTCCGCGTCGATCTCCTGCATACCGGACGCAGCCTGCGCGCCGGGGATCATCCCCCCGAGCAGCACAGCCGTGGCCACTGCCGCACCACGCGCCGTGCGCCTGCGCGTTGCCGTCATACGACTCCCCTTCACTGGCGATGTCCCCTTCTCGGACAACCGGACGTGCCTCGCGCGATGGACGGACCGCCGCTCGCTCGCTCACCGCCGGCCGGTGGCGTCGGCGTACTTCGCCACGAGTCGGCCCGACAGTGATGGCTCAGGTGAGCCGCCTGCAGGCGAACGTCACACCTGCCCGGCCCGGGGATCGCACGGCGGGCGGGCCCGTCGTGCGATCCCTGATCACCCTTTACCGGGATCGGGACCGGATCAGGGGGTGTACACGATGGTCGGCTTGATGGTGGTCCCCGTCTTGACCGCGTTGTACTTGGCGGTGTAGGTCGGGTGCTGGCCCACGGCCGCGATGCCGGCGCAGCCCGCGGAGGCGGTCGCGACGGTCAGCTGGTAGGTGGCGTTGTTGCCGATCGTGAGCTGGCCGAGGCTGTTGTTGTAGGAGGCCGTGACGTTGCCCGTCACCGTGAAGGTGCAGGTGAGAACCGACAGCGTGGCCTTCACACCGGAGATGTACCCGGCAGTGGTTCCGGCGCTGTAGGTGTTCGCCTTCAGCGCCCACGCCGGGGAGGTGTTCGCGGTCGGCGTCACCGGGCCGAACGGGCTGGTGCACCCGCTCCAGGTCAGCGGGGCGATGGTGCCGACCGTCACGTCCGAGGTGCCGGAGGCGGTCTGCAGAACGGCCGTGGCCGCCGATGACGTACATGTCAGCGGGATGCCGTTGAGGCTGAGCGAGACGGTGCCGGTGGAGGTGGCCGAGACCGGCACCGGCGAGGGCGCGGGGCTGACGGTCCAGGTCGGAGCGGCGACGCCGGCGCTGGCGGTGGTGGCGCCGAGCGTGACAGCGGCGGCGGCGGCACCGGCCGCCAGCGCGATCTTTCTCAGAGAGTTGCGCACAGTGATTTCCTCCGATTCGACAGTGCGGGTGCACTGTTGCGGGGACAGCACCCGAATTCCTGCAAAGGCGCAGGGAGTGCCGCGATGAATCGCGTTGCGTGGGGGGCCGTGCTGCTCTTTCAGCCACACACATTCTGTGACAGGGCGTGACGTTACTTGCGGGAAACTTCCAGCACAATCCTGTGGGTCAAGATTGGTTCGGCAAGTTTTTTTCCTCGTCAACAGGTCACTAATTCACGTGGCGCAGTTGTCATTTGGTGCGCAATATCTCTGGGGACGGCCACGGTGCGGCCGGCTCGACGGTCCGGTCCGGCCGCCGGACACTCGTCGGTACCCACGGCTCGGTCCGCGGCCGAAAACATTGTCCGGAAGTGAGCATTTCCCGCCCGACCTGCGCCGAAGCCCCACAACAGGGCCACCCTGCACGCCCCTTGCACGTCGATCTCGTCCAGACGGTGTGCACCCCGCCCGACGTGGTCTATCTTCGGCGCCGATGTTGGTATACACCTCGGTCCGTGGGAGCGCTTCCCCCCACACGTTCCATCCACGCCGGGCCCAGGAAAGCAAGGGGATGGTCATGCCGAGACTTATCCAGCCGCTGGACACCGGAGACCCGCTGGGGCCCCTCCCTCAGGAGTTCGCCGCGATCATGCGGCCCGAACTGCCGAGCCTGATCAAAGAGATAGGCATGGAAGTGACCCGCGCCTATCCGGAGTACGCGCGCCTGCTGAACGGCCCGAACGGCACGTCCATCCGCATGGGTGTCGAGCAGAGCCTTTCCTCCTTCGTCGACCTGGTCGCCGAGCCCTCGGCCCCCACGGTGCTGCGCGACGACATGTGCCGAAGATTCGGCAGATTCGAGGCGTACGAGGGCCGCACCATGGACGCGCTCCAAGGGGCGTACCGGCTGGGCGCACGCGTCGCGCTGCGGCGGGCGAAGAAGGTGGGCCGGAGTTACAACTTCTCGCCGGCTCTGATGCTCAGCTTCGCCGACGCGCTGTTCGCCTATGTGGACGAGCTCGAGTCGCTGTCCCGCGAAGGTTTTCTGGAAGTGCAGGCCCAGTCCGACCAGCAGAGCGAGGCGGTACGCCGTCGGCTGCTGCATCTGATCCTCTCCGGCAGGCCGGTGCCCCGCAGCGCGATCGCCGAGCTCTGCGAGCAGACCGGATGGACACTCCCCGAACAGGTCACGCTCGTCGCCGTACGCGCCCCCGCGGGCCTCGACCGGATCAGCGCGGACCATGACGTCCTGATCGACCCCGGGGATCCGCAGCCACACCTGCTGATCCCCGGCCCGATGGACGACGCACGGAGCGAGATGCTCGGCCGGACGGTCCCCGGTGGCGGTGCGGCCATCGGACTGACCGTGCCGACCGCCCTCGCCGCCGACTCGATCCGCTGGGCCCGCCGCGTCCTCGAACTGGTCGACGCCGGGGTCATCGACGACGCGCCCGTCATCCACTGCGAGGACCACCTCGTCACGTTGTGGCTCCTCTCCGACCTCGCCCTCCTCGACCAGCTCGCCGAGCGTGAACTGGCCGCCGTCGCGGACATCAGCGCCACCCGGCGCGAGCGGCTGATCGAGACGCTGCGGATCTGGCTCGACACCCGCGGCACCGCCGCCCAGATGGGCGAGCTGCTCGACGTCCATCCCCAGACGGTCCGTTACCGGATGCGCAGTCTGGAAGCCATCTTCGGCGAGCAGCTCACCGATCCCGAGAGCCGCTTCGCGACCGAAGCCGTCCTGCGCGCCACGCAGTTAAGGATCCGCAGCGGCCAATCCCTCAACTGAATCCGCTTCACACGCTTCGAGCCGAGTCAACTTACCGCCAGGTAACGCGAAATAGACGGTCAGTCCCAAACGGTTGCGACACGGAGACGTTCTCAACAAGAAACCCGGAACTGCGTCCCGTTACATAGGGAGGAGCGGTGGCCCACCGGTCGCCGCGGAGCACCACCTCCTGGCCGACCATCCGAGAGGGAACCACATGACCGCTTCGCACCTCCTCGTCCCCGTGCCGATCCCCGACCGGGTCGCCGCACTGATCGGGTCCTGCACCCCGCCTCACATCCTCCAGGCGGAGTTCGACGCCGACTGCGCCGCCCGCGAGGTGCGCAGGTTCCGGGGGCCGAGGCTCGACATCGAGGACCAGGCCGACCGCGAGCAGGCACTGTCCGAGCTCGCCTGGGCCAACAAGCTGCTCTCCGCCCACCACCCGTACCTCGCGGTGCGTCCGGACGACGCCTGGTGACACCTGCTTGCGGAGCGGCAGCGGCCGCCTTACCTTACTCAGAAGTAAGTTTACTCTTGAGTAAGGATTTGGCGTGGCCGACAACAGCGGCAACCTCACGGATGAACTGTCCGGGCTCGACTTCACCGCCGTCTCCCCGGAGGAGTTCGCACGGATCGTCAAGGGCCTGTCCGCCCAGCAGCTCGGCGAGGTCATGCGCGGCGACCTGCGCGCCCGGGTACTGAGCGAGGTCTTCGGCCGGATGCGGCAGCAGTTCCGCCCCGAGGCGGCCGGCCCGCTCAAGGCCCTGATCCGCTGGAAGATCACCGGCGAGAGCGAGGAGGTCTACGAGACCTCCATAGCCGACGGCACCTGCACGGTCAGTCCGGGCCGCTCCGACGCCGAGCCCCGTGCGACGCTGGTGATGAGCGACGCCGAGTTCCTCAAGCTGGTCTCCGGCAACGGCAATCCCGTGACGATGTTCATGATGCGCAAGCTGAAGGTCGCCGGTGACGTCGGCCTGGCCTCGGGCCTGACCCGCTACTTCGACATCCCGAAGGCCTGAGCCCATGAGCTACTTCTCCCTCGCCCTGACCGAGGAACAACAGGACCTGCGCAACTGGGTGCACGGCTTCGCCGCCCAGGTGGTGCGCCCCGCGGCAGCCGAATGGGACGCCCGGGAGGAGACCCCGTGGCCGGTCATCCAGGAGGCCGCCAGGATCGGCCTGTACGGCTTCGAATCGCTCGCCGACATGTACGGGGACCCCAGCGGCCTCTCCCTCCAGATCGCCAACGAGGAACTGTTCTGGGGTGACGCCGGGATCGGCATGGCCCTGTTCGGCACCTCGCTCGCGGTCGCCGGTATCTTCGCCTCCGGCACCCCCGACCAGCTCGCCGAGTGGGTCCCGCAGTGCTACGGCGACCAGGACGACCCCAAGGTGGCCGCCTTCTGCGTCTCCGAGCCCCAGGCAGGCTCCGACGTCTCCGCGATGACGACGAAGGCCCGGTACGACGAGGTCAAGGACGAGTGGGTGCTCTCCGGCCAGAAGGCGTGGATCACCAACGGCGGGATCGCCGAGATCCACGTGGTGGTCGCCTCCGTCGATCCGGCGCTCGGCGCCCGCGGCCAGGCCGCGTTCATCGTCCCGCCGGGCACGAAGGGTCTGGCGGCGAGCCGCACCATCAAGAAGCTCGGCCTGCGCGCCTCGCACACGGCGGACGTCTTCCTGGACGACGTACGCGTGCCGGGTCACTGCCTGCTCGGCGGAAAGGAGAAGCTGGACGCCCGCCTCGCCCGCGCCCGCGAGGGCACCACCGCCAAGGGCCAGGCGGCGATGGCCACCTTCGAGGTCAGCCGCCCCACCGTGGGCGCGCAGGCGCTGGGCATCGCCCGCGCCGCGTACGAGTACGCGCTGCAGTACGCCGGAGAGCGCGAGGCGTTCGGCCGGCCGATCATCGAGAACCAGTCGATCGCCTTCGCCCTCGCCGACATCCGTACGGAGATCGAGGCCGTACGCCTGCTGATCTGGCAGGCCGCCTGGATGGCCCGCAACGACCGCACCTTCGACGCCGGCCAGGGCTCGATGTCCAAGCTCCGCGCGGGTGAACTCGCGGTCTCCGCGACGGAGAAGGCGGTCCAGGTGCTCGGCGGCGCGGGCTACAGCAGGGAGCACCCGGTGGAGCGGATGTACCGCGACGCCAAGATCTACACGATCTTCGAGGGCACGAGCGAGATCCAGCGCCTGGTCATCGCGCGGGCCATCTCGGGGCGTCACATCCGCTGACATCAGGAGCCGGATGCGGCACGATCGTGCAGTGTGGCGGACCGGACGGGGAGGCGGTCAGCCGTGCCGGTCGTGCCTCCCCGACGGAGGCTCCATGCGACGCGTACTCCTTGCCGCGACCGCTCTCGCAGCCCTGGCCCTGGGGACGTCCCCCGCGTCCGCGTCGTCCGGGCCCGCCGGGTGGGAGCCGGCCCCGACTCCTCCGTACGACCTGCCGGCGGGTACCCGCTGCGATGTCCCCGTGCACACCGAGCCCGTGGTGGACGAGGTGGTGCAGCGGGTCCTGGCCCGGCACACGGACGGCTCGCCCTCCCGCGTCGCCTACCGCGGTGACCTCGTCGTCCGCGTCACCGATACGGCCACCGGCGCCTCCTACGACGCCGATGTCGGCGGCAGTGCGATCGTCGACCACCACACGGACGGTTCGCAGAAGTGGTACGTCGCCGGCCCCGTGCTGGTGGGCGTCGGCGAGGACGCCGGAAACCTGGCGCGGGGTCTGTACGTGCTGGACGGCGTGTACACCATGGACATCAGCGCCACCGGCTACAAGTCGGTGCACCTGGTTCACGGGTCCGCCGACGACCTGTGCGCGCGCATCGCCTGAGTCCGGCTCAGGTGATGCAACGGCCGCATCGGCCAGTTACTGCTGCGTCTTCCTTGGGCGGGCGGCATTTCGGTAGCAGGCGATGCGTCGGCGAACCGGGCCGGCTGTCAGGCGGTGCAGGGCAGCGGTTCAGTCGCCCGTCGTCCCGTCGGCGCGCTCCCGCAGAAGGTCGGCGTGGCCGTTGTGCCGGGCGTATTCCTGGATCATCAACAGGTGGACCGCGCGGAGGCTGAGGCCTGCCCCGGACGTGAGCGAGAAGGTCTCGTCGAGGGCGTGCCCGGCCACCGCCGCGTCGGACGCCGATATCTCGGCCCGGTATCGCTCGAAGTCCCTCTCCGCGTTCGCCGGGTCCACACCGTCGAAGCCCTCGTCACCGTCCGACGGTCCGGCGAAGACCTCGCCGACGGGCTCGCCCGCGAAGCTGCGCCGGAACCACCAGCGCTCCATCTCCGCCATGTGGCGGACCAGACCGAGAAGCGTGAGGTTCGACGGCTCCACGGTCGCCGTCGCCAGGCGGGCGGCTTCGAGGCCGGCGCACTTGACCAGCAGGGTCTCCCTGTGCCAGGTCAGCCAGCCCTCCAGCAGCGGGCGCTCGGGCAGGAGGCCCAGAGTGCTCAGGACTGTGGTTCTCTCGATCTGCGGTGCCGTCCACGTCATGCACCCACTGTGCACCATCAGGAGAAGACCGGTGGCTGCTCGGCCAGTCGGCGCTCGTGGTCCTCCAGCCCCGTGGCCCTCAAGGGTGCGCTCTCGCGCATCGGCAGGTGGACCCCGTAGTGATCGGCGGCGCAGGCAGGCGGGAGAATGTCGGGCGGTGGCGACGCCTGGGACACGTGTGACTCCTGTGGGGCAGGAATCAAGGTGGTACACGACGTCGAACGGGCCACGCCGGCAGAGCCATTGACCGATATCCCTCCGTCGAACCCCCCTGGGAGTCTCCTTGACCGCCACGTCCGACGCCTCGCGCCCGTCCGTCCTGTTCGTCACCGATCTCGCCTACGAGGCGCGCGGGCGGCGCTACTGCGACGAGGACATCTTCCTGACGTCCCGGCTGCGCGACACCTTCGACATCGCGCTCTGCCACCCCCGGGACGCGGCGGCGCTGCTGGACGGGTTCGACGCGGTCGTCGTCCGCAACAGCGGTCCGGTCCTGCACCACCAGGAGGCGTACGACGCGTTCCTGACCCGCGCCCGGGAATCGGGGGCCCGGGTCTACAACACGCTCGACGGGCGCGGGGACATGGCGGGCAAGCAGTATCTCGTCGACCTGAGCCGGGCCGGCTTCCCGGTGATCCCGACGGTGGACCGTGCGGCGGATCTCGGGCTGCTCCCCCGGTCGGCGGGCTATGTGGTCAAGCCCAAGCTGGGTGCGGACTCGGTGGGGCTGCGGTTCACGGAGGAGCCGGAGCTTCCCGAGGGCGCCGACGGCACCCTGCTCGTCCAGCCCCGGATCGACTTCCGCTACGAGGTGTCGTTCTACTTCGTCGACCACGATTTCCAGTACGCGCTCCACGCGCCGCACACGGAGAGGCGCTGGATGCTCGAACCGTACGCACCGAGCGCCGAGGACCTGGACTTCGCCCACCGATTCGTCGCGTGGAACTCCCTCACGCACGGCATCCAGCGGGTGGACGCCTGCCGGACACCGGAGGGCGGCCTGCTGCTCGTCGAGCTGGAGGACCTCAATCCGTATCTGTCGCTCGACCGGGTTCCGGAGGCGGTCCGCGAGGCGTTCGTGGCCCGGATGAAGGCGTCCGTACAGGACCTGCTGGCCTGACTCGTCCGGCCCGACCTGGCATGCGGGGGGCGGGGCCGGGTGTGAGGGTGCGAGGGTGACCACTGCCAGCGAGACCGCCCCCGCCACGCAGAGCGCCGCAGCGCCGCCCGTCCTCGACCGCAGGCGCCGGAAC
Organism: Streptomyces sp. NPDC005794; assembly: GCF_042871445.1. Lineage (NCBI taxonomy): Bacteria > Bacillati > Actinomycetota > Actinomycetes > Kitasatosporales > Streptomycetaceae > Streptomyces > Streptomyces sp. NPDC005794. The sequence continues at coordinate 25,640 of NZ_JBIAIN010000026.1, read as the reverse complement.
GTCGTGTTCGCCACGATCGTGATGGGCATTCTGCTCGCGGCGCTGGACCAGACGATCGTGGGGACGGCGCTCCCCACGATCGTCTCGGACCTGGGCGGCGCGGAACACATGTCGTGGGTCGTCACGGCCTATCTGCTGGCGGAGACGGTGGCTACGGTACTGGTCGGCAAGTTCGGCGACCTCTTCGGCCGGAAGCTGATCTTCCAGATCTCGGCGATCATCTTCGTCACCGGATCGTTCCTCTGCGGCCTCGCGTCGAACATGCTGCTGCTGATCATCTGGCGGGGTCTGCAGGGCATCGGCGCTGGCGGGCTCATGGTCACCGCCATGGCCCTGATCGCCGATGTCATCCCGCTGCGCGACCGGGGCAAGTACCAGGGGGCGATCGGTGCGGTCTTCGGTGTCGCCACGGTCGTCGGACCGCTGCTGGGCGGGCTGTTCACCGACCATCTGAGCTGGCGCTGGGCGTTCTACGTCAATGTGCCGATCGCGATCGTGGTGGTCATCGCCGCCGCCCGCACCATCCCTTCCGTGCGCGCGGCCGGACGCCCTGTCATCGACTATCTGGGCATCGCGCTGGTCGCCGTCGGCGCGAGCGCGTTGATCCTCGGCACGAGCTGGGGCGGCAACGAGTACGCCTGGGGCTCGCCGGTCATCATCGGACTGTTCATCGGAGGCCTCGTCGCCCTGGCGCTCTTCTGCGTCGTGGAGACGCGGGCGAGGGAGCCGATGCTGCCCATGCGGCTGTTCCGTAATCCGGTGTTCACGGTGTGCTCCGTCCTGAGCTTCATCGTGGGTTTCGCCATGCTCGGCGCGATGATCTATCTGCCGACCTATCTGCAGTACGTCGACGGGGACTCGGCCACCGTGTCCGGGGTGCGGACCCTGCCCCTGGTGGTGGGCCTGCTGGCCGCCTCGATCTTCAGCGGCAACGTGGTGAGCAAGACCGGCCACTACCGTCTCTTCCCCGTCATCGGTTCACTCGTGATGGCGGCGGGTCTCTACCTGCTGTCCCGGATGGGGCCGGGCAGCGGGGTCTGGCTGGAGTCGCTGTACATGCTGGTGCTGGGCATCGGCATCGGTCTGTCGATGCAGGTGCTGACGATCGCCGTACAGAACACGGTCGACTACTCGGACCTCGGCACCGCCACGTCCGGCGTGACGTTCTTCCGCACGCTGGGCAGCTCGTTCGGCACGGCGGTGTTCGGCACGATCTACGCCAACGCGCTGCGGCCGAATCTCACCCAGGGCGTCGAGCAGGCGGCGCGGGCGGGCGGCGACCCGGCGTTGCTGGCCAGGGCCGCGGAGAACCCGAAGGCCGTACACGCGCTGCCCGCCGAACAGACCGCACCCCTTGCCCAGGCGTACGCGGACACCCTGCACACCGTGTTCCTCTGGACGGTGCCGGTGGCCCTGCTGGGATTCGTCGTCTCGCTCTTCCTGAAGCAGGTGAAGCTACGCGACAGCGCCCGGGCGGGCTCGACCGACATGGGCGACGGCTTCGCCCGGCCCAGCACCGGGGACGCGACGAAGGTGCTCGAATCCTCCGTGGCCAGGATCCTGCACCAGGCCGGTCCCGATACGGCCCGGCGGATCGTCGCGGCGTCGGACACCCGGCTCGACATGGCGGGGGCCTGGGCCGTGATGCAGGTCGACCTGTTCACCCGGATGGTCGGCCACGCGGGCCTCCGGCTGATCGCGGCACGGCACCGGATCCCGCCGGAGGTGCTGGTGCCCGTCTTCGACCGGATGATCGAGGAGGGCTATCTCACCGGGGACGGCCGGATCTTCACCCATACGGCGGCGGGCAGCCGTGAAGCGGCGACGATCTCGGAGGCCTGGGGACGCTGGCTCAACGAACGGCTGGCCGAGGACGGCGCCCGGCCCGACGACCGGCAGCTCCGGGCGGCGGTCGACATGATCGCCAAACGGCTGCTCGCGGAGGACCTGGCCCAGGAGCTGGCCCCGCCCGAGCGTGCGACGGCCGCGGTCTGACCGGGCGGAGCTCTACTCGACGAAGACCGCCGTCCGGTACACCCACGCGCCCTGCTCGCGGACGAAGCGGCTCTGTTCGTGGAGCGAGCCGGGCCTGCCGCCGTCGGTGTAGTGGGCGCGGAAGGTGACCGTACCGGTGGTGTGGAAGGCGCTGCCCTCGGTGGTCGCCAGGATCTCCAGCCGCTCCCAGCGCATCGCCGGGTCGAAGTCGATGGCCGGCGGGCGGGACTCCGGGTGCCAGGTGCGCAGCAGGTACCCGGCGTCCTGGACGACGAAGGCCGCGTACCGCGAGCGCATCAGCGCCTCGCACGTCGAGGCCGCGACGGTGCCGGCGTGCAGCCGGCCGCAGCAGTCCCCGTAGGACGCCTGCAGGCCGCACGGGCAGGGTGCCGCCGAGCTGATCCGCGGGGGTCCCGGCTGGGGAGCGGCCGTCCGGCGGGGGCGTGAGGTGCGTCGTGACATGGGCCCATTGTGACCTGCCGTCCGGGAGCGGAGCCGGCCCGCCCCGTACGGTTCAGCGCTTGAGCGCCACGCCCGCGTAGCCGGGGATCGGCTCGTCGCCGGGGACCTCGATGACCTCGCCGAGCTCCGGACGCCAGTCCGCCGAGAGCGAGACGCCCGGCTCGACGAGCTCGAGGCCGTGGAAGAAGGTGGTGAGTTCGGCGCGGGAGCGGGGGCGCAGGGTCATCTCCCGCGTCCGGTACATGGCACGGGCCTTGGCCGCGCCCTCGGGGTCGAAGTCACCTGTGGTGTGCGAGAGCACCAGGTAGCTACCGGAGGGGAGCCGCTCCACGAGCCGGTCGACGAGCTCGGCGGCGCCGTCCTCGTCGTCCACGAAGTGCAGCAGCGCGAGGAGGGACAGCGCGATGGGCCGGTCGAAGTCGAGAACCTCGCCGGCCGCTTCCAGGATGGCGTCGGGCCGTCGCGCGTCGGCCTGGATGTACTCGGTGGCGCCCTCGGGGGTGGAACGAAGCAGCGCCGCCGCGTGCGCGAGCACGATCGGGTCGTGGTCGCAGTAGACGACGCGCGCGTCAGGGGCGGTCTGCTGGGCGATCTGGTGAAGATTCGGCTCGGTGGGTATGCCGGAGCCGATGTCGAGGAACTGGCGCACGCCGTTCTCGGCGAGCCAGCGGGTGGCCCGGTGCATGAAGGCCCGGTTGACCCGGGCCATGTCACGGCCTCGGGTGTCCAGGGCGAGCAGCTGCTGGGCCATCTGTTCGTCGACCGGGTAGTTGTCCTTGCCGCCGAGGAACCAGTCGTACATCCGTGCCGGATGCGGCTTGCTCGTGTCGATCTCGACTGCCTGGGATCCGTGCCCGGTCATGACGCACTCCGTTGGTCGTTGATTCGGCGAACAGCGCGTGGTGCGAGCGTATGTGACGGGGTGTCAGGTGAGAAGGAAGTCGGCCTGCCCGGCCTTGGCGCCCTGGATGAAGGCGGCGATCTCGCCGTTGGAGTAGATGAGCGCGGGGCCGTCGGGGTCCGCGGACTGCCGGACCGCCACCCTGCCGTCGGCCAGCTTCATGGCCTCGATGCAATTGCCGCCGTTACCACCGCTCCACGGCTTGTACCAGCCTTCGGTGCCGAGGTCGGCGGCCGGCATGCCGTTGTATATGTGGTTCATCACAGCTCCTCGCGGAAGTCCCTGAGGATTTCCTTCGTGCGTTGTGCAGTTGCGGCCTGCGCCGCCATTCGGTCCATGACCTCGAGGTAGGAAGCCACCTCGGGGCGCGCGTCGAAGTAGACGGCGCCTGTCAGGTACTCGGTGTAGACCATGTCGGGGAGTTCGGGGACCGCGAAGCGGAAGAGGACGAACGGGCCGTAGGTGCCCGGGTGGTGGCCGGTCGCGAACTCCGCGATCTGCAGCGTCACATGGGGCAGGTCGGTCGCTTCGAGCAGCCGGTCGATCTGGGCCCGCATGGCGTCGGGGCTGCCGACGGGGCGGCGCAGGACCGTCTCGTCCATCACCACCCACAGCTTCGGCGCCTCCGCCTTGGTGAGCAGCGACTGCCGCTCCATCCGCAGCGCCACATGGCGCTCGATGTCCGCCGGCCGGGTCTGGCCGACGGCACCGGTGCGCAGGACGGAGCGCGCGTAGTCCTCGGTCTGCAGCAGACCGGGGACGAAGTGCGGCTCGTACGTACGCAGAAGGCTCGCGGCACCTTCCAGGCTGACGTACATGCTGAACCAGTCGGGCAGCACGTCGTGGAAGCGCTGCCACCAACCGGGCTTGTTGGCCTCTTCGGCGAGTTCGACGAAGGCGTCGGTCTCGGCGTCGGTGATTCCGTAGGCCTTGAGGAGGAGCTGGACGTACGGGATCTTCAGCCCGACCTCGGCGGTCTCCATCCTGCGTATGGTCCCCGGGGCGACACGGAGCACCTTCGCCGCCTGGTCGCGGCTCAGGCCGACACGCTCCCGCAGATCCTGCAGGCGCTTGCCGAGAACGACCTGGCCCACGGTCGGGGCGGACCGCGGTTCGCTCACTTCAGACCTCCCGATGCGCTGTGTGCCAGCAGTCTGCCATGCGCACGCCTCCAGGGACACAGTCACTCTGAATTTTTCAGAGTGCCTCTTGCCAAGTGTTCATGTCAGAGGGAGAGTTGGTGACCGAACCAAGTTCGCGTGGTCGCGTCCACTCCATTTCGGCGTGGTGCGAAGCGTGACGCAGCCCCCACTGTGAGGAATCGGTCGTGGCACCTGGCAGTGCGCTCATCCCCCGGCTCATGGACCTCAGCCCCGGGGCGGAAGCGCTCCGTTACTGCTTCGCGCTGCCGGCGCACCCCGAGTCGGTCGCCGGTGCCCGGAGCCTGACGCGAGCCCGGCTGGCGGACTGGCGACTGACCGGGGACGTCTACGACGCCGCGGTGCTGATCGTGTCCGAGCTGGTCACGAACGCGGTGGTGCACACCGCGAGCGCCCGGGTCGTCTGCGAGCTCCGGTGCCGCGACGGCCGGTTGCGCGTCTCCGTACAGGACCAGGGCCATCAGCCCGGCGGCCCCCGGCTGTCACTGACCGCCGACGGCGAACACGGGCGCGGGCTGCTGCTCGTCGACTCCATGAGTGCCGCCTGGGGATCCCACGACGCGGGGAACCACTCGGGGCGCATCGTATGGGCGGAACTGCCGTACGGCCCGGAGCAGGCATGTTGAGGAACGCCCTCTCCCACCTGCTCGGCGCGCGTCGCGCCCGTCCCGTGCAGGAGGAGGGCCAACCCGGCCGGGTCCGACTGCCCCTCCCGCCCGCGCTGTCGGCGAGTCTCGGCTGCGACGCGGTGGGTGTGCCCGCACAGTACGGATTCCGGTTGATGTCTCATCTGCCTCGCGCCGGATGCGTGTTCGCCGATGCCGAGCAGTGGTGGTGGATCGTCCCGTCGGGTTCGGATCTCGATCTGGACTGGCCGGAGCAGGCGTCGTACGCCACCGGGGCCTACGTCCCCGCCGGGCGCCCCCGGCTGATCCACGCGCCGGACAGCCGTACGCCTTACACGCCGCCCATTCCTCTTTTCCTCATGGTGTGCCAGGTCATGGGTGTCGTGCCGTCCTGGGATTCGCCCGGCCGGCCGAGGGCCGTGCCCGCTTCCTGACCCGTCGCCCCGCAGCAGGCCTGTGCGCCGCTGGGAGTTCGTACCCGCCCGCGAACTCCTGGCGTCCGGAAACGGCTGACCCCGCTCACGGCCGGTCGAGATAGGCGAGCCCCGGGTGGACCCTGGTGTATCCCTCGACCAGACGTCGGGCCACGGAGACCGAGTCGACCAGCGGGTGCTGGGCGAAGGCCCGTACGGCCGCCGCCCGTGATCCGCTCTCCGCGGCTTCGAGCACCGCCCGTTCCACGGCCTTGACCGCTGTGACCAGCCCGACCGCGTGGTACGGGAGCGGGTCCACGGCGACGGGATGCGCACCGTTGGCGTCGACGAGGCACGGCACCTCGATGACGGCCTCCGCGTCGAGCACCGAGAGGGTGCCCCGGTTCCGGACGTTGAGGATCAGGGAGGTCCGTTCGTTGCGGGCGACGGCCCGCATCAGGGCGAGGGCCACCTGCTCGTAGCCGCCGGACTCGAGATCGCTCTCCTCGCGCTCACCGGCCCCGGCCACGTCCCGGTTCTCCGCCATGTACGTCGCCTCGCGTTCGGCACGCGTACGGTCCCAGGTGGCCAGCGGCGGGGCGGCCGGGTCCTTCATCCGGGCGTAGAAGCCCTCCTGCTGGTCGCGGAGGAAGGCGCCGCGGGTCTGTTCGGCGTCCTGGTAGGCGCGGACCGCTTCCCGGTTGAAGTAGTAGTAGTGCAGGTATTCGTTGGGGATCGCTCCGAGCGAGCTCAGCCAGTCGGGGCCGAAGAGCCTGCCCTCCTCGAACGAGCCGAGCAGCGCCGGGTCCGCGAGCAGGCGCGGGAGCTCGTCGCGGCCACCGACCCACAGACCGCGGACCCAGCCGAGGTGGTTGAGTCCGACGTAGTCGATCCAGGCACGGTCCGGGTCCGCGCCCAGGACCCGGGCGATCCGGCGGCCGAGTCCCACCGGCGAGTCGCAGATGCCGATGACCCGGTCGCCGAGGTGCCGGGCCATGGCCTCGGTGACCAGGCCGGCCGGGTTGGTGAAGTTGATGACCCACGCGTCGGGCGCGAGCCGGGCGATACGCCGGGCGAGGTCCGTCGCGACGGGAACGGTGCGCAGCCCGTAGGCGATGCCTCCGGCCCCGACCGTCTCCTGGCCCAGGACACCTTCGTCGAGCGCGACGCGTTCGTCGGCCGCGCGGCCTGCCAGGCCGCCGACCCGGATCGCGGAGAAGACGAAGTCCGCGCCCCGCAGGGCCTCGTCGAGATCGCCGGTCGCGAGGACGGCCGGCGCGTCGTCGATGCCGGCCGCCTGTTCGGCCAGGACCCGTGCCACAGCGGTGAGCCGGTCCGCGTCCGTGTCGTACAGGGTCACCCGCGAGACGCGGCCTTCGGCGTGATCACCGAGCAGCGCCCCGTACACGAGAGGGACCCGGAATCCGCCGCCGCCAAGAATTGTCAGCTTCACGCTGCTCGATGGTACGGGGCGGGAAGCCCGGTGCCCCGGACCCGGGGGTCCGGGGCACCCGGAACGGCGGACGGTGCCGCTGTCAGTGTCCGTTCCACCACCGCAGGACGGCGTGCCAGACCTTCGTCGGCCCGCTCCGCTGCGCCGGGACGACGGCCCCCTCTCCGGAGGGCCCGTACGGCTCGGCGGTGGGCGCTCCGGCGGGGACCCGCCGGGGGACGGCGGGCGACGACACCTCCCAGTCGGCTTGCGACCGGGCCCGGGACACCGCCGGCAGCGGTTCGGCGTCGATCTCCTGCTCCGTGGTGGGTGCGAAGCTCGCCGGGAGGTCCACCAGATGCCGTGACACGAAGTTCCCGGTCCAGCTCAACTTGCTCTCGTCGACGCTGAGTTCCAGGTCGGGAAGGCGCATCAGGAGGGCGTCGACGCCTACGTCGGCGATGGCGCGTCCGATGTCCTGGCCGGGGCACTCGTGAGGACCGCTGCTGAAGGCCAGGTGGGCGCGGTTGCCCTCCATGCTGGCGGTGAGGTCGGGGCGCACCACGGGATCCGTGTTGGCCGGCGCGATACCGACGATGAGGGCGTCGCCGGCCTTGATCTGCTGCCCGCCGAGCTCGGTGTCGCCCACCGCCCAGCGCCCCAGGATCGAGGTGAACGGCGGCTCGTCCCACAGCGTCTGCTCGACCGCCTCGGGTACGGTCATGTGCCCGCCGCTGAGCCTGGCCCGGAACCTCGGGTCCGTGAGAACCATGCGCAGCACGTTGGCGATCAGGTTGGTGGTCGTCTCGTAGGCGACGACGAGAACCACCCGCAGGTGCTCGCTGACCTCCTTGTCGGTGAGTTCGGCGGGGTGTTCGACCAGCCAGGTGGCGAAGTCCTCGGCGGGCGCCTCCCGGCGGCGTTGGACCAGCCGGTCCAGCGCGCCGATGATGTAGGCGTTGCTGGCTACGGCGGTCTCCGAGCCTCGTGTCATGTCACGGGCAGCCTGTACCAAGCGGTCGTTGTACTCCTCCGGCATGCCGATGATCGCGCACATCACCATCATCGGCAGTCGCTCGGCGAACTGACTGACCAGCTCGGTCCGGCCTTCCTTGCAGAAGTCGTTGACGAGCCGGTTGCTGTAACGGTTGATATGGCGGCGCACGCCACGGGTGTCGATGCGCGCCATGCTGTCGGTGACCGCGCCGCGCAGGCGTTCGTGGGTGGCGCCTTCGGCGAACGAACACACCGGCTGCCAGGTGAAGACCGGGGCGAGCGGGTGGTCAGCGGCCACACTGCCCTCCTGCAGGGCACGCCAACGGCGCGAGTCGCGGGAGAACTGCGAGGGGGTGCGGGTCATGTGGAGGTTCTCGCTGTGTCCGAGCACCAGCCATGCGGGGACGTCCCCGTGCATCAGGACTGGTGCGACCGTGCCGTGTTCGGCACGCAGCTTCTCGTACAGACCCGCCGGGTCCGCTTCGGCCTCGGAGCCGTACAGCCTGCGTAGGCCGCCGGGTCCGATGCCCATGCCGTGCGCGGGGCACTGCGGGGGTGGCACCGGACCTGTGGCCGATCCGGGTTCGTGCTGGAAGGGGGTTGTCACAGTGGCTCCAGGAATAAGGCGTTCCGAGACCGGGCGGAGTGGGGACAGGGCCCGGTCAGGGGCAGAGGTGCGGGCCGCCGTCAGGCGAGCGGTACGGCGAGGTCGTGCAGGTAGCGCATCAGGGTCATCAGCACATCGCGGCTGGAGGCGCGCAGCCGGGCGTCGCAGTCGATCATCGGGACCTCGTCCGGCAGGTCCAGCGCACGGCGCAAGGCCTCGACGGAGTGGTGCGGTGCGCCGGGGAAGGTGTTGACGGCGACGACGAACGGCACGCCGCGCTCCTCCAGCCTGCCGATGACGTCGAAACTGACCTGGAGCCGCCGGGTGTCGATGAGGACGACGGCTCCGAGCGCTCCTTCGAAGAGTCCGTTCCACAGGAACCAGAAGCGTTCCTGGCCGGGGGTGCCGAACAGATAGAGGATCAGTTCGTCGCTGAGGCTGATCCGCCCGAAGTCCATGGCGACGGTGGTGGCGGTCTTGGTCTCCACGCCCACGTTGTCGTCCACGCCGACACCGGCCTGGGTCATGGTCTCTTCGGTCGTCAGGGGCCGGATCTCGCTCACCGAGCCGACCATGGTCGTCTTGCCGACCCCGAACCCACCGACGACGACGACCTTCACCGCGGCCGTGGCCGTGTCGGGAAGGACGTCCTCGCTGCGGGGGCCCGTGATCGTGTCAGAGCTTCTGAAGTCCATGCATCACCGCTTCGAGGAGGGACCGGTCCGGGAGCGCGGCGCGGACGATGGGCGCGCGCGATTCGATCAGTTCGGTCGCCAGGAGTTCTGTCAGGAGCGAGGTGACCACGCTGAAGGGGAGGCTCAGATAGGCCGAGATCTCGGCGACGGACAGCGGCGCCTTGCAGAGCCGCATGATCGCGGCCTGCTCGGGCTGGACCGTCGGCGACGGCTCGGCCTGAGCCACCACCATCGTGACGAGGTCGAGTGCCGCTCTCTCGCCGTCGGGGGCACCTGTGATCACGTACAGCCGTTCCGGGTCGCTCACCTCCGGGTCGGCCTTTCGGCGTTCTCGTCGGGGAGGACTCATCCGGCCTGCCCGTCATGGCGCGGGGGGCTCGTCAGGTGCGCTCCGATGCGGACGACCATGTCACGCATGCGTGCGCCCACCAGTCCGGCGTCGACCGTCTCCCCGGCGAGGACCGCGAGGTAGGCCCCGGTGCCCGCGGCCATCAGGTAGAAGAACCCTCCGGTGACCTCGATGACGACCAGCTTCATCAGGCCGTCGCTGTAGGGGATTTCGGTGGCGACGGCCGCGGCCAGGCTCTGCAGCCCGGCGCAGGCGGCGGCGAGACGGTCGGCGACGTCGGGGTCGCCGCCGTGCCGTGCGATCCGGAGGCCGTCGGCGGAGAGCACCACGATCTGGTGGATGCTCGGGACGTCGTCGGCCAGCTCCTTGAGCATCCAGTCCATGTTTCCCCGCTGCTGGATCACTTCTCGTCTCCCTTGTCCCACACGTCGTCAGAGTCTCTGTCGTTCTTCGGCTCCTGGGGCACACCGTTGACGGCCTGGGTGAAGGCCTCCAGCCAGAGGCCGGGCGGTGCCGAGCCGCCGCCGTTTCCGGTGTGCCCGTTGCGCGCGGCGGGCTCCGCAGCCGGGGCGGACTGCTGCGGGAGGTTGTGCGAACCGAGGGGGGCGCGCCCCCGGCTGCGGCGCTGCGGGAGGCCGCCTTCGGTCCACTCGGTCACGACGATCTCGTCGTCGTCCATGGCTGCCGCGGTGGGCGCGGTCCATGCGGCTGAGGCCGACGGGGCCGAGGCGGGGGCCGGGGTGGCGAGCGACGGGGCGGGCCCGGTCGTGGCGGGGCGCGCCTTGTGCTTGCCGCGCGGGGGGACGACGTGCTGCATCTGCGACATGTCGAGCGAGCTCTGGGGCCGCGAGGTGGCGCCGATGCCGTGCGCGATGCCGGGGGCGGGACCGGTGGTGATCATGTCGCGCGGCACGATGAGTACGGCGCGGACCCCACCGTACGCGGACTGCCGCAAGGAGACCTGGAGTTGGTACATGCGGGCGAGACGGCCGACCACGGCCATGCCGAGGCGCGGAGACTCCCCCAGGTCGTTCATGTTGATGCCGGCCTGGGCCTGGGCGAGCATGTTCTCGGCCCTTCCACGGGCCTCCTCGCTGAGGCTGACGCCGCCGTCCTCGATCTCGATGGCGATGCCGGTCTGCACCTCGACCGCGGTGACGTGCACCCGGGTCTGGGGCGGCGAGTAGCGCGTCGCGTTGTCGAGGAGTTCGGCGCAGGCGTGGATGAGCGGTTCGACCGCGGTGCCGACGATGGCGACCTTGGCGATCGAGTGCAGATCGACGCGCTGGTACTCGAGGATCCGGGACATCGCACCGCGCAGCACGCTGAACAGCGGTACGGCCTTGGGCCACTGGCGACTGGGCCGGGCGCCGCCGAGCACGGCGATGGAGTCGGCGAGCCGCCCGATCAGCGCGGTGCCGTGGTCGATGCGGAGCAGGTCGTCGAAGACGTCGGGGTTGCGTCCGTGGTGGTCCTCCATCTCCCGGAGTTCACTGGCCTGTCGGTGGACGATGGCCTGGACGCGGCGGGCGACACTGACGAACGCGCGCTGCGCGGAGTCACGCATCGCCTCTTCGTTGTCGATGATGTCGAGGACCTGGAGGACCAGGGCGCGTTGCGCCTTGGGGAGGTTGCGGTACGACTCGTCCGCGTCGACGATGTCGCGCATCACTTCCTGCGGCGAGTTGCTCGCGCGCAGTCGGCGGATCGCGGCGGGCAGGAGTTCCTTGCTGAGCTGTTCGGTCTCATGGTCGTACGAGGCGATGCGGTGTTCCAGGAAGGCGATGCGCTGTTCGTACGCGGCGCGCTGGACGCGCATCGCCCGGCGGCGGCGCTTCAGTACGACGGTGAGCGTGGCGACCACGACTGTGGCGATCGCACCGCACCAGACGACTGCCGCCCGCGTGGCCCCGGTGACCGGCACCGCGCCGGCGGCCGTGGCGCCGGCCATCAGCACGACGGGCAGGAACGCGGCACGGACTACGGGGATGTCTCTGTTGGTCGGCGGTGATTCAACACGGACCATCTAAAACCCTCTGGCGGTTGATTCGGGAGGTATACACACTTGCACGGACAGTTGTGGGCAAGTGCTCGAATTCATATCAACTCGACTTCACTGCGCGTGAGCCTAGCCAGATCAGAACAGTGCTTCGGCATATTCACCCAACCCCCTGCGCGAGCACGCCTGCGGTAATACACTCACCAGTTTTCGCACTCAGCGGCGCCAAGCGTGCGCAGGGAGTGACGCCACTCGGGAATCAGGAGAAAGCGGACCTTCGTGTCCTGGTGTGCGGGACATGAGGTGGGCCGTGGCGTTTACTGAGGGTGATGAGTTTCCAGCAGAGACAAGAAATAAGACGCACAGACGGGCGAGATCCGCCCGTACATGCGAATCCTCACGCACCGCAGAGAGGGACAAGGGCACATGTGATCGAATCGGATCGAAAGGAGCAGATCCTTGAGCGACGGACGCATGTGCGAGCGCTGTGGAGGGAGCCCTGTGGAGGCCGCACGGCCGGGTCGCCATGCGCCTGTCGCCGGATGACGCGTCGTTCCTCCCCCACGGTGGTCCTCACCGTCGGTGAGGACCACCGTGGGGGAACGTCCCGTCGCGTCCGCCTGTCGGGAGTGGCGGGCCCTCAGCGGCGGCCGCCGAGCCGGCCCTCCAGTTGCACCAGCAGCTCGCCGAGCTGTCCGCTGAGCCCACTGCGGGTCTCCTCGTCGAGCCCGGAGAGCACCGAACGCTCGTAGGCGAGCTGTTCGGGCAGCAGGCGGTCGACCAGGTCCCGCCCCGCGTCCGTCAGCCCGACGTGGGCGACCCTGCGGTCCCTGGCATCGCTGCGGCGGCCGATCAGGCCGGACTCCTGCAGGGCACGCAGCCGCTTCGTGACTGCGGCTCCGGACGAGAAGGTCTCGCGGGCCAGCTCGCCCGGGGTGAGCTCACGGTCGGTGCGACGCATCGCGCCGAGCAGATCGAATTCGGCTCGCGTCAGTCCGGCGGCCCGCAGGGGGGCGTCCTCGGCCTGCTGGAGCAGGGCCGCGCAGCGGTTGATGCGGCCGATGAGTTCCATCGGCCCGGTGTCCAGCTCCGGGTTGACGGCAAGCCACTGCCGTACCACCGAGGCCACGATGTCGTCGGTCACACCGCTCCGTTCGCCGGGGGCAGGGTGATCAGTCCCTGCCGTTGTGCTGTCGCCGCGAGCGTACGGTGTCCTGCCTGCTCAGCCGCCAGCAGCTCTTCCTCGGGCAGGGCGCGCTGCCACCATTCGCCCGATGCGACGTCGCCGGCGTCGCGCAGCTCGACGAGGGAGGCGGTGAGCCTCCGGCGCGCCGTTTCGAGCGTCAAGGCGTCGACCGCCGGGTCGGCGACCGCCCGCTCGGCCCGGCCCCGGGCCTCCCCCGCCGCGGCGAGGGCCCGTTCCACGCGGCCGGAGGCCCGGCGGTTGGTGACGGCGATCGCGGCGAGGAATCCGACCGCGACACCCACGAGGGTGTCCAGGGCACGGTCGGCGATGAGCTCACCCGCCGGCTGGAACCCGCCGAACTCCAGGATCAGCAGGGCCATCGGGGTGACGGCGACGGAGCCGAGCCAGTAGTTGCGGGTGATCAGCGCCTCGGCGGCGAAGTTGAAGAACAGGACGCAGAGGACGAGGACGAGCGGACCGACCCTGGCGAGCGGGATGACGGCCGCGAAGACCAGCACACCGAGCAGGTTGCCGACGGTCCGCTGCAGCGCCCTGCTCCAGGAGAGGGCGAGATTGGGCTGGTAGACCGAGGCCGCGGTGACGATGGCCCAGTACGGGTGGCCCACCCCGAGCGCCGAGGAGACGTAGCCGGCCAGGGCGCACCCGACGAGGGTACGGAAGGCGACGGGCAGCACCGGGGAGCCGGGGCCGAGTGCGCGCAGCAGCCTCCGCCGGGCCTCGCGCCGGCCCCGCCGCATCCGCAGTCCGGCCCGTTCGGCGTCGATCCCGAAGAGCTGCTCGACGGTGCCGGGTGCGGGAGGCGGGCTGGGGACGGGGCCGCGGCCCCGGGTCTCCGTGGCCCATCGGCGCAGCTCGGCGGGGTCCGCTCCGGTGACGTGGCCGCCGGCCGCGGTGGTCGCGAGGGCCCGCTCGGCGTGGACGACGAGCCGCTCCAGTTCCTGGCGTACGGGAGTGGGCCGTCCGGCCGCCAGCAGTGACTGCCAGGCAGCCTGGACGGCCGCGGCCGCGGCGTGCCGGGTCCGGGCGTCGGGATCCGCCGCGTATGCCGCGGCGGCGTCGAGCGCGCGGGCGGTGGCGAGACGCTCGGGTCCCTCCCGGTGCCACAGGGCCGGGCCCGCGGTGACCAGCCAGGAGAAGGCGCCCGCGGCCAGCATCAGCGCCATGTGCCCCGGCATCTGACCGATCTCCTGCGGGGCGAAGAGCGCGGCCGAGGTGACGAAAGCGAAGATCACGTTGCCGGGCGGGCCTATGCGGGTCGCGTCGCAGAAGGTCTTCTGCACGGCCGCGAGCAGCGCGCCGACAGCGATCAGCACGGCGGTCGAGTCGGTGAGCGAGGCGGCGACGAGGGCGACGGCGAGGCCCGCGGCCATCCCCAGGATCACCCGGAGGACGGTGTGGGCCCTGCGGGCGTACGGCAGGTTGTGCCCGTAGAGCGCGCAGAGCGATCCCGCCATGGTGTACATGACGAGGTCGAGGCGGTCGAGGGAGTACAGCAGCAGATTCGGGACGGCCGACGCGACCACGACGCTCAGCGCGGGCTTGTACCAGATCTCCGCGGGGCTCTTCAGCCGCAGGACACCGGTGACCGGCAGTTTGTGGACGGATGACTTCCGGGATCGCATGGCTGTATCACTCACCTATTTATCTTAACAGGTGTTACACACGTAAAATATCTGCCGGACGCGCCGTCCGCCTCCGGTAGCCGCCGCTTCCGCACGGTCATAGCGTGCTGGACAACAGCGTAGGAATGTGACTGGTGGCGCGCCTCGGGAGGAAACCGCATGAAGCTCACGGAACCGGTGCCCGGCGGCCCCTGCTGGGTCGAGCTGAGCACCTCGGACGTGCCGGCCGCCCAGGCGTTCTACGCGGGGCTCTTCGGCTGGCGGTCCGAGACCGATCCGCGGCCCGAGGCAGGCGGATACACGACGGCGCGCGTCGGTGAGGACGCCGTCGCGGCTTTCAGCCCCCTCTACCGCCCGGACCAGCAGCCGGCCTGGACCGTCTCCTTCGCCACCGAGGACGCGGACGCCACGGCCGATGCGGTGCGGGAGGCGGGCGGGACCGTGCTGACGGGGCCGATGGACATCTTCGACCAGGGCAGGTTCGCGGCGGCCGCCGATCCGTCCGGCGCGGTGTTCTCCCTCTGGCAGGCCCGTGCCTTCCCGGGCGCCGGGCGCTTCAACGAACCGGGGTCCCTGGGCTGGACCGAACTCCGCACCCCTGATCCGCGGGGCGCGCTCGCCTTCTACCCGGCCGTGTTCGGCTGGACGGTCAGCGCGACCGGACCCTTCACCCACTGGGGTGTGGACGGGGCCGACTTCGGCGGCATGAAGGAGCAGGACGACGACGAGCGGACCGAGGCGCCGCCGCACTGGCTCCCCTACTTCACCGTGTCCGACACCGAGGCCACCGCTGCCAGGGCCCTGACCGCGGGCGGCGAGCCGCTCGCACCCCCGACGCACATCCCGGGCGGGCCCTGGGTCGCGACGCTCCGCGATCCCCGGGGAGCACGGTTCGGCGTCCACACGCCCTGAGGACCCGTCCTCACCGTCCCGCAGGCGGCCTGGCGTCATCCGGCACCCGGAAGGCCTCGGCGGCGTCCGCCACCCTGCGCATCAGGCCGAAGAGGGTCTGCTGCTCGTCCGCCGAGAGCGGGCCGAGGAAGACCTGGTTCATCCGGACCGTGAGGAGCGCGAGCCGCCGGTGGGTGCGGACGCCGTCATCGGTGAGGCGCAGCTGGAAGCGCCGCCCGTCGTCCGGGTCGCGCACCTTGTCCAGCAGTTCCCTGCGCAGCAGCCGTGCGATCACCTCGGCGACGGTGGACCGGTCGAGACCGACCCGCTCCCCCACCGTCCGCTGGTCGAGCCCCGGTTCGGCGGTCAGGGCGTTGAGGACGGCGAACTGGGGCGAGGTGATCTCCTGGGAGACCATCGCGTTCCAGAGCAGGTGGTGTGCCTGCTGGAGACGCCGGGCCAGGTGCCCGGGGTGGGTGCTCAGGTCGACCGCCTGCACGGCACCGCCCTCTCTCTGTCGGCCGTCGGCCGTCGGCTGGGACATCGGCCGGGATGCCGAAGATACACAGTGTACTGAGGGTCTTGACCGCAACGGCAAGCCGTGGATAGCTTCATGGGCATCGCATTTACTCAGTGTACTGAGCATTATCAGCCATTCACGGAGCCGTGACATGACCGCACGTGACCTTCCCGCACATCCACTGCCCGACGGAATGAGCCAGCAGGAGATCGACTCCGAGGTGGCGCGGGCCCAGGATGCAGCCGAGCCGGGGGCCCACCATCCGCCGCGCGACTACCCCCCCTACCGCAGCAGCCACTTCCGCCACCCGCACCGCTCTCCCATCCCCGTGCGCGACCCGGAGGCGGTCGAGCTGTCCGGGCCGGCGTTCGGCGTCACCGATGTGACCGCGCTGGACCGGGACCTCACCGCCCAGCACGACGGCGAGCCGCTCGGTGAGCGGATCACCGTCACTGGCCGGGTGCTGGACCGGGCCGGCCGGCCGGTGCGGGGGCAACTCGTCGAGGTGTGGCAGGCCAACGCCTCGGGGCGGTACGCCCACCAGCTCGACCAGCACCCGGCCCCGCTGGACCCGAACTTCACCGGCTTCGGACGCTGCCTGACCGACGACGACGGCGGCTACTCGTTCACGACCGTCAAGCCGGGCGCCTACCCGTGGCGCAACCACACCAACGCCTGGCGCCCCGCGCACATCCACTTCTCGCTGTTCGGTACGTCGTTCAGCCAGCGGCTCGTCACCCAGATGTACTTCCCCGGCGATCCGCTCCTCCCCTACGACCCGGTGATCCGCTCGGTCACGGACCGGGCGGCGCGTGAGCGGCTCATATCGACGTACGACCACGACCTGTCCGTTCCCGAGTGGTCCCTCGGCTACCGCTGGGACATCGTCCTCGACGGACCGTGCGCCACCTGGACCGAGGAAGAAGGCGACGCCTGATGTCCCCCGCCCCGACTCCCTCCCAGACCGTCGGCCCCTTCTACGGCTACGCGCTGCCCTTCCCCGGCGGCAGCGAGGTCGCCCCGGCCGGGCATCCCGACAGCATCACGGTGCACGGCTACGTGCTCGACGGTCGGGGCGCCCCCGTGCCCGACGCGATCGTCGAGACCTGGCAGCCCGCACCCGACGGATCGCGCACCGGCCTCCCCGGTTCGCTGCGCCACGACCCCGCCACGGGCAAGGTGATCGGACGCAACGGGGTGGACTTCACCGGCTTCGGACGGGCGTCGACGGACGCGGCCGGACGCTGGTTCGTGCGTACGCTCCCACCCGGCGGTGTCCCTTACCTCTGCGCGGCCGTGTTCGCCCGTGGCGTGGTCCACCACCTCTACACCCGTGTGTACCTCCCCGATCTACTCAGCGAGGGTGAGGGTGTGGAAGCGGGCGATCCGCTGCTGCGGTCGCTGGACGCGGAACGGCGCGCCACACTGATCGCGACACGCACGGACCCCCGCACCTACCGCTTCGACATCCGTCTCCAGGGCGCCGACGAGACGGTCTTCCTGGAGTTCAGCTGATGCACGAGAGCGATGCCGGCCTCCTCGCCCCCGGGCGGGCCGGCTCCGCCGCCGAGACCGCCACCGGCGACCACGCCTTCCTGCAGGCGCTGCTGGACGCCGAGGCGGCGCTCACCCGGGCCCAGTCGGTCTCCGGGTTCGCCCCCGCCGAGGCGGGACGGGCGGTCACCGCGGCGGCGGACGCCGGCCGGTTCGACGTACGGGAGCTGGCGCTGCGGGCGCGGTCCGGCGGCAATCCGGTGATCCCGCTGGTCGCCGCCCTCTCAGCGGCGGTCGACGAGGACGTACGGCCCTTCGTCCACCGGGGCGCGACCAGCCAGGACATCCTCGACACCGCCGCCGTGCTGGTGGCGTCCCGGACCCTGGCGCTCGTCCTCGACGACCTCGGCCGGACCGCCGACGCGCTGGAGCGACTGGCGGCCGAGCACCGCGACACGCCGATGCCCGGCCGCACCCTGACGCAGCACGCCGTGCCGACGACGTTCGGGCTCAAGGCCGCGGGCTGGCGGTCGCTGGTGCTCGACGCGCGGGACCGGCTGCGGGCGGTACGCGGTGCGCTCCCCGTCCAGCTCGGCGGCGCGGCGGGCACGCTGGCCGCCTTCACCACCGACGCCGGAGACGCGGCGGAGCTCGGTCTCGTCTCCGCCTACGCCCGGGAACTGGGCCTGGCCGAACCGCAGCTGCCCTGGCACACCCTGCGCACCCCGGTCGCCGACCTGGCCGGCGCGCTGGCCTTCACGGCGGGCGCGCTCGGCAAGGTGGCGGTCGATGTGCTCACCCTGTCCCGCACGGAGATCGCCGAGCTCGCCGAAGGATCCGGCGGCGGATCCTCCGCGATGCCGCACAAGGCCAATCCGGTCCGCGCCACCCTGATCGCCGCTGCGGCCCGCCGCGCGCCCGGAGCGGCGGTCACGCTGTACGGCTCGCTCGCAGCCGAGGACGAACGGCCCGCCGGGGCCTGGCACGCCGAATGGGAGCCGTTGCGCGACCTGCTGCGCCTGGTCGGCGGGGCGGCGCGGGACGCGGTGGAACTCACCGAGGGGCTCAAGGTGTTCCCCTCGGCCATGCGGAGCCACCTGGGGCTGACCGGCGGGCTGATCGTGTCGGAGCGGCTCGCTGCCGTCGCCACCGGCCGGGTGGGCCGGCCCCGCGCCGAGGAGATCCTCACCCAGGCCGCCGGCCGGGCACGTGACGAGGGCAGGCCCCTCGCGGAGATCCTCGCCGGGGAGCCGGCCTTCGACGGCCTGGATCTCGCAGAACTGACCGACCCCGCCCGGTACACCGGCTGCGCCGGGCCCCTCACCGACCGCGCTCTGGAGCGCCGATGAACACGACACCCGCCCGCCTCCTGCACCACCGCGCCGAAGGGGCGGCGAGCGCTCCCCCCCTGCTGCTCGGCCCGTCGCTCGGCACCTCCACCGCGCTCTGGGACGGAGTCGCCCCCGAGCTGTCGGCCGCCCATCGGGTCGTACGGTGGGACCTGCCGGGACACGGGGGCTCGCCCGCCGGACTGATCGGCCCGGGGGCGGACATCGCCGATCTGGGCGCGCTGGTCCTGGCACTCGCCGACTCGCTGTCCCTGGAGCGGTTCTCGTACGCCGGGGTCTCGCTGGGCGGCGCGGTCGGCCTCTGGCTCGCAGTCCACCACCCGGAGCGCGTCGACCGCCTGGCGGTCGTCTGCTCCTCCGCCCACTTCGGCGACCCGGGGCCATGGCGGGAACGGGCCTCGCTCGTGCGCGCCGAGGGCCTCGGCAAGGTCGCGGAGAGCGCGGCGACCCGCTGGTTCACGCCCGGTTTCACCGAACCCCGCCTGCTCGACGACCTGCTGGGCACGGATCCCGCGGCGTACGCGGCGTGCTGCGACGCACTCGCCGACTGCGATCTGCGGGACGGGCTGTCCGGCGTACGTGCGCCGACGCTGGTCATCGCGGGCCGCGAGGACCCGGCGACGCCGCCCGCGCACGCCCGGGAGATCGCCGACGGAATCCCGGGGGCCGCGCTGACCGAGCTGCCGCGCGCCGCCCATCTCGCTCCCGCCGAACGTCCGGCGGCCGTACGGGAGGCCCTGCGCGCCCATTTCGCGCCCCGGGAGCGCGGGAGCGGGACGGTGGTGCGCCGCGAGGTCCTGGGCGATGCGCACGTGGACCGGGCACAGGCGGCGACCACGGAGTTCACCGCGCCCTTCCAGGACTTCATCTCCCGCTACGCCTGGGGCGAGATCTGGACCGACCCGGCCCTGTCCCGGCGGGAGCGCAGCCTGATCACACTGACCGCCCTGGTCGCGCACGGCCACTACGGCGAACTGGCGATGCATGTCCGCGCGGCGGTACGCAACGGCCTCAGCCCGCAGGAGATCGGCGCGGCCCTGCTGCAGACGGGGGTCTACTGCGGGGTCCCTGCGGCGAACTCGGCCTTCGCGGTGGCCGAGAGGGTGCTGGCGGAGATGGAGACGGAGGGCACGAAGTAGACGTGGATGAGGGAAGACGCACGGTCCGGCCGGACGGCGTCCCTCGTCCCCACGTCGGCTCAGCCGAAGCCGCGGGAGTCCTGCTTGAGCGCGGTGTCGACGGTCAGGGCCGTCGCCACGACGAGACTCAACAGCGGCTCGGGCAGCTGGTAGTGGATCTGCAGCACGTAGTTGTCGGCCGTGGTGAACATGGTCTTCGCCAGGCCTTCCCAGGTCTTGGTGATCCTGGCGATCTCGGCGTCGTTGTGGTCGACGATGGCGAAGTTCCACGCACGCCAGTTCTCGGCCTTGATCGCTCCGACCTGCTGCCCGTTGACCATGATGGCGAAGTTGATCTTGCCGATGGCGTTCTGCTGGACGATCTCGCCCACGGGCTGTCCGTCCGGGCGCTGCACGACGACCCGGGACTTGATGAACTTCGCCGGGCGGGTCAGGAGCAGTTGCGGCTGCCCGTAGGCGTCCCGGATCTCCAGGCGGTGCGTGAGGTACTGGTCGACGCTGGAGACGAACCTGAGCGCCTTGCGCAGGCCGCTCTGGCCGACCTGGACGACCGAACCGACGGTGGTGCCCTGCTGGTCGAAGACGCTGTACTCGTTCGTGAGCTCGAGCAGCTTGGCCTTCTGGTTCACGACCAGGACCTGCTGGGTGAAGAGTGAGCCCGCGCCGGGTGCGCCCTGCTGAGGAACGGCCTGCTGAGGAACGGCCTGCGCGGGGGCCGCCTGCTGGGGAGCGAACTGCTGGGCGGCCGCCTGCTGGGGAGCGAACTGCTGGCCGGCTGCCTGCTGAGGGGCGGCCTGCTGCGGCGTCGACGCCTGCGACTGGCCCGCGTACGGCTGGGTGACCTGCGATTGCGCCTGGGCCTGCGCCTGCCCCTGGGCCGGGTGCGTGTGCTCGGTCCACCGGGAGCCGTCCCAGTAGCGCAGCAGCTGGGGTGCGCCGTGAGGGTCCGGGTGCCAGCCCGCAGGTACGTTCGATTGCGTCGTCACCGGGGCACACTATCGCGCCAAGCTGTGGGCCAAACTCATTGAAACTTCACACACCATCTACCATGGCGGCCATGACCAGAGCGAGCAGGTGGACGGACCGGCGGAGCGGCAGCGGCCTGCCCCTCGCGCCGGTCTGGGCACTGGTGCTCGTGGCCGTCTTCTTCTGCTGCTCGCCGGCCGCCACGGCCCCGCCCCGGACCGAGGCCGCTTCCGCGACCGCCGTCATGGCGTTCACGCCGGCCCCCGTGGCCGCCGCGTCCGTCGTCGTGGCCGACGCCCCGGACGAACGCGGGATCGGCAGCTCCTGTCACGGCACGTCGGACCACTTCGCGGCCGCCGTGCTGCCCTGCCACCCCGCTCCGGTCGCCCTGCCCTGCCCCTCGGCGGCACCCGGAACCGCCCCGCTCACCGGCGCCGCGGCCATCCGGGGCCCGTCCAACGACAGCGTGGGCGCCGTCGACCAACTGCGTCTGCAGGTCCAACGGATTTAAAGGGCCCCCGGGTCCGCCCTCCGCGCCGCCGATGCGCCGGAGGCGGACTTCCGCGTGCCTTTTCCCCGCGTCGCGCGCCTTCCGCGCACGCGCTCCACCGAACCCGAGGACCTGACATGGCTTCCGCCAAGAACCAGAACAGCTCATCCGCCGCGCGCCGCGCCAAACTCGACGAGGCCCGCCGCAAGGAGCGGGCCCGCGAGCGCCGCAGCCGCATCGTCACCATCGCCGCGGCCGTCGTCGTGCTCACCGGCCTCGTCGCCGGGGGCGGCTACCTGATGTCGGCCGCCGACGAGCAGGACAGGGCCGAGGAACAGGCCAGGACCTCGCCCGTCACCGGCGAGAAGTCCTGGGACGACCTGGCCCAGGAGCACGTCGGGACGCCCGTCGACTACCCGATGAACCCGCCCGTCGGCGGCAACCACGACCCGGTCTGGATGAACTGCGACGCCGACGTCTACACCGAGGCGATACCGAAGGAGAACGCCGTCCACTCCCTGGAACACGGCGCCGTCTGGGTCACGTACAACGACAAGGCGAAGGATGCCGACGTCGAGGCGCTCTCCGAGCGTGTCGCCAGGACTCCCTACTCCCTGATGAGCCCCGTCGCCGACCAGAAGGATCCGCTGATGCTCAGCGCCTGGGGCAAGCAGCTCACAGTGAAGAGCGCCACCGACGCCCGCGTCGCACAGTTCTTCACCAAGTACGTCCAGGGCGCGCAGACCCCGGAGCCGGGCGCCGCCTGCTCGGGCGGGATCGCCAAGTGACCTCGTCCGCACGCGTTCCCCGTTCACTGGTGTGGGCGGGGGCCGTGGTGTTCGTCATGGCCGTGGGGCTCGTGCTGCTCATGGTCGTACGGCCCTCGGCGGCCTCCTCGTCCGGCTCCGGAGCACCCGGTGCCGTGCCCGCGGAGAGCTCGGCCGATGTGGGGTTCGCCCGGGACATGTCGGTCCACCACCAGCAGGCGGTGGAGATGGCGTTCATCGTCCGGGACCGCACGGATGACGAGGCCGTTCGGCGACTCGCCTACGACATCATCAACACCCAGGCCAACCAGCGGGGCATGATGCTGGGATGGCTGGAGTCGTGGGAGAGGCCCAAGAGTTCGGACCGGCCGCCGATGGAGTGGATGGGCCACCCGGTCACCCCGGCCGACGGCTCCCTCATGCCGGGCATGGCGACGGACACACAGCTGGACGAGCTGCGCGCGGCCGAGGGCAGGGACGCGGAGGTGCTGTTCCTGCGGCTGATGACCGTCCACCACCGTGCGGGGGCCGACATGGCGCGGGCCGCGGCCGACGCGGCGGGCACGGACGAGATCAGGAGCCTGGCGGCGGGCATGGACCGCGCCCAGGAGTCGGAGATCTCGCTGATGGCCGACATGCTGAAGGCCCGGGGCGCGCGGCCCTGAGCCCCGGGGCGGGCGACGGGCCGGGTCCGGCGGCAGACGTCGCCGGACCTGCCCGCCCCCGCGAATTCACCTGGTGCCCACGTCCCCCTCATGGACGCGACACCAGGGCAGCGCCCCGTCGTCCGACACTTCCTGACGAGTCATGGACATGTCCCTCTCACGACAGGAAGCATCCGTGCGCATGCACCGCTCCCCTCGCCTGGCGGCCACCGCCCTCCTCGGTACGGCACTGATCACTCTCGTCCCGCTCTCCCCGGCGCACGCACGGTCGCTGCCGTCCGTCGGCGCGACGGCCGAGACGGCCGCGCTGTACGACGACGAGGCGGGCGGCAACGCCGACGCCGACGACCCGGCGATCTGGCGCAACGACGCCGACCCCGGGCGCAGCCTGGTCGTCGCCACCGCCAAGGAGGGCGGCCTGCGGGTCTACGGTCTGGACGCGTCCCTGGTCCAGTCGATCCCCGCCCCGTCACCCGCGGCGGAGGACGACGCCCCGGGCAGGTTCAACAACGTCGACCTCGTGACCGGGCTCCGCACCCCGGCCGGACGCGCCGATGTGGCCGTGGTGAGCGACCGGGGCAACGACCGTCTCCGCATCTACCGTGTCGACCCCTCGCAGCCGGGCGGACCGCTGAAGGACGTCACCGATCCCGCCGCCGCCCCGGTCTTCTCGTCCGGCCAGGCCGAGGTCAACGAGCAGCGGACCGCGTACGGTCTCGCCACCTGGCAGGACCCTTCCAGCGGGCGTTCGTACGCGTTGGTCAGCCGGCGCAACACCACGGACCTCGCGCTGCTGGAGCTGCGGCCGACGGCGGCGGGCACGGTGGGCTACCGCCTGGTGCGCACCCTCTCGCTCCCGTCGTCCTTCCGGCTCCCGGACGGCACCTCGTGGACGCCGTGCGGCGAGCCGGGTGAGCTGCCGCAGGTCGAGGGCATGGTCGTCGACCCGGAGAACGGCACGCTCTACGCGGGCCAGGAGGACGTCGGCATCTGGCGGCTGCCCGCCGCGCTGACCGGGCGCCCGGTCCTCGTGGACAAGGTCAAGGAGTACGGCGTCCCGGGGACGTACGACCCGGAGACCGAGGAGTGCGCGCCCGGCGCCGACCCGGGCTTCGGCGGCAAGCGGCTGGCGGCCGACGTGGAGGGGCTGACCCTGCTCCCGGAGTCCGGCGGTGACGGCTACCTCTTCGCGTCCGGCCAGGGGGACAACTCCTTCGCGCTGTACGACCGCGAGGTGTCCGAGGACAACGAGTACGAGGGCGGCTTCCGCGTCACCGCCGTATCGGCCGACCTCGACGGCAGCGAGGAGTGCGACGGTGCCGCCGTGCTCGACGAGCCGCTGGGCTCGCGCTACCCGCGTGGCCTGCTGGTGGTCCAGGACGGACACGAGACCTCCGCGGCGGGCGGCGAGGAGGGCCGGGAGGCGACCGGCTTCAAGTTCGTCGACCTCGGCGCGGTGAAGGACGCGGCGGACCTGTAATCCGCGGGTACCACCGCGAGCTCTGCCCCGGCGGGCATCACATAGGCTCGTCGACGATATGAAGAGCTACCTCACGCCCCTGGGGTCCAAGGCCGACAAGGACACCGTACGACGCCACAACCTGAGCCTCGTGCTGCGCGCCGTACGGGACGAGGGCGAGACCGGTGAGGCGACCCGGGCCGGGGTGTCGGCCCGGGTCGGACTCACCCGGGCCGCGGTGTCCTCCCTGGTCGAGCAGTTGCTGGACAGCGGCTTCGTCACCGAGTCGGGCAAGACGTTCAGCGGGCAGGCCGGGCGGCCCGGGACGGCTCTGAAGGTGGCGCGCACCGGGCCCGCCGGGCTGGGTGTGGAGATCAACATCGACTACGTGTCGGTGTGCGTCGTGGACCTGGCGGGCACCGGCCGGGTGCGGCAGACGGAGCACCTGGACAACCGCGGCGCCCCGCCCGAGGAGGTCCTGGCCCGGGCGGCGGGGATCGCCGCCCGCACCCTGGACTCGGCGCGGGAGCAGGATCTGTACCCGGTCGGTACGGCGCTCGCGCTGCCCGGGCTGGTCTCGGGCGGTTCGGTGCGCCAGGCGCCGAACCTGGGCTGGAACCAGGTCGCCGCCGAGGAACTGTTCGCGGAGGCACTCGCCGGTCTGCGTCCCGGCACCGCGCCGCTGCCCGTGCGCTCGGAGAACGAGGCGAATCTCGCGGCGCTGGCCGAGCTGTGGTTCGGCGGGCTCGGCACGGTCCGGAGCTTCCTCTACCTGACGGGCGAGATCGGTGTCGGCGGGGCCCTGGTGCTCGACGGCGAACTGCTGCGCGGCGCCCACGGTTTCGCCGGGGAGATCGGGCATGTGGTGGTGGACCCGGCGGGCCCGGAGTGCCGGTGCGGTTCGCGCGGCTGCCTGGAGCAGTACGCCGGCCAGTCGGCCCTGCTGCGCGCGGCCGGCGTCGACGGGGCCGCGGGCGGGGCGGCGGGAGTGATGGAGCTGGAGCGGCGGGCGCAGGCCGGTGACCCCGTGACGCTGGCCGCCGTGGCCGACGCGGGCCGGATGCTGGGACAGGTGCTGTCCGGCGCGGTGAATCTGTTCGACCCGGACGCGGTGGTGCTCGGCGGGATATACCGCGGCCTGATGCCGTGGCTCTCGCCGCCCGCCGACGCGGAGCTGACCGGCCGCGTGGTGTCCGGACTCTGGTCCCGGGGCGGCGGCCGGCTGCGCGCCTCGTCCGTCGCGGGTGACGCGGCACGGGGCGCGGCGGCGCTGGTGGTGCAGGACGTGCTGGCCGATCCGGTGGCGTACGCCCGGCCCGCGCCGGTGGACGCCTGACGGCCGGGACGCCCGGTGGTGGTGGGCCGGGCGTCCCGGGGTGGGTCAGCGGACGTTGAGGAGGTGTTCCATGGCGAGCTGGTCGAGGGCTTCGAAGGCC
>NZ_JBIAIN010000025.1:0-117639 GCF_042871445.1 Streptomyces sp. NPDC005794 | reverse complement strand
ACACCCGCTGCAAGCCGTTCACCTGGACCAAGACCGCCGACCAGATCCTCGACAAGATCAAGCGTAAATAGACTTCAAGCACGCGACACTAGTGCCGATCGGGGTTGGGGCGGAATTGCTCACGTCCCGGCGCTGCAGGCGCTCGACGCGTTCCAGATCCGCGCCGTCAGTACGACTCGTATGGAGAGCGCGAACGCGACCGCTCGTCGGCTGGGCGCCGATCTCGCCTTCGACACACATGAGGCTCTGGCCGTGCGACCGGAGGTCGACCTGGTGGTGGTTGCGGTCAAGGTGCCGGAGCACAAGCAGATTGTTTCCGACGCGCTGGCCGCGGGCAAGATGGTTTATTGCGAATGGCCGCTCGCAAGAAACCTATCGGAGGCCGAAGCGCTGGAGGGGTTTGCCCGCGAGCGGCGGCTGCGGACGGTTGTCGGGTTGCAGGGCGGCCTGCACCCGCCGATCCTCTTCCTTCGCGACCTCATCGCGCAAGGCGTGATTGGCAAGCCGCTCAGCACGAGCATCCGAGCGCATTTGACCGACGACATGTGGGTCGGCCGATATGACCCGCCGGTCGAGTACATGGCTCACGCAAAGCATGGCGCCACGCTTCTGAGTATCATGCTCGGCCACGGGCTCGAACCGCTTGCGCGCGTGCTCGGCACGTTCGAGAGTCTGTCCGCCGTCGTCGCCAATCAGCGCGGTGACGGCGTCCGCCTCTCCGATGGCGCGTCGCTGCCGAAGGACGCGCCGGATGAGATCGTCGTCGCCGGCGTTCTCGAAGGCGGGATCGTCACTTCGCTGCACTACAGTGCCGGGCAGTCTGCCGGCTCGGCGACGGTATGGGAGATCCAGGGCACCGAGGGCAGTGTGCGTGTGGAGTCGGCGTCGGGCTACATCCATTTCACCGATTTCACCATCACGCTGCGCCGCGGCAGCGAGCCTGTCCAAGTGCTACAGGTCCCCCCCGCTTATGCGGCTCCTGACCTGCAACTCGACGCACCCGCAGCGGGGGTCGCCCGCCTCTACGCCCAGTTCGCCGCCGACCTCCGCGACGGAAGCGCCGATGCGTCGGATTTCGCGGTCGCACTCGATCGCCACCGGGTACTCGATGCGATCACACGGGCCGCTGAAACAGGTCATCGGCAGCATCTGTCCCGCCCCGACCGAATGAACTCCAATCTTTGAACCCGAAAGAGGCACTGCCGCAGGACCCGAGGAGATGGCGATCCGCGAGCTAACCCTGACTTGATCACACAGAGCTGACTCGCACCGTGTCGAAGAACTCTGCCGACCAGCGGGACCTCGCCCTCCATCCCTCTTCTTCAATGCGGCGCCGACTGCGTCGCTCGCCCACCGCTTCCCCCGCGCCGTGCAGCGCTCATCCGCATCGCCGAATCGTGCCCATGTGTGCCCCACGACGCGGGCTGCTCAGGTGGCATTCGACACCAGCTGGCCGCGAAGGCACAGCTGGCCGCTCATAGCGGCAATGCAGGCGTGGCGTGGCCATGCCTGTGCGTCTTCGGTCGGGATGATCCTCGAAGAGCCCGACGATCAAGACAACGATCGAGCGCAGCGCGATTCGGGACATTTATCCGCGGAATCGCACACGCGGTTCAGGGACATTTAGGGTCGGTCACCCCCCACTGCCGGGACATCTGTCCGCGGAATTTACAGTGTGACGGGCGCCAGCCGAACTTCGAGGAGTCGATCCAGGGGATCCAGGTGCCGGGAAGTTGGCCGCCGCAGAACGCCCGGACGCGATCTTCGGCTACTCCGACCTGCTCGCGATCGCCGTCATGCGTTCGACGTCGGCCCGCACGTGCCGCACGACGTCGATGTCATCGGCATTGACGCATCGAAGAAGGACGACACGCACGGCCGTCGCTCAGCACCGTCTCCCTCGACCTCCGCTTCATCGCCCATGAAGCGATCGCCCGCATCATCGCACGCATCGAATCCCCGGACGCTCCAGCCCAGCAGATCGTCGCGCCCCACGCCCTGACACCCGGGAGAGCACTGCGGGATGACAAGTCATAGCCGCCGGAGGACGTCGGCGGCGCCCGGTAGCGTCTGTGACATGCTCCGCAGGCAGCGCGTCGACGTGTTGGATGTCGCGCCGTTGAAATGGCCCGTCGCGTTCGTCGGGATCATGAGTGCGATCTCGGTGCTAGCGATGCTGATGATGGTGGCGCTCGTCACCGGCGCGATCGAGGACCTCAGCCGCTTCGGACCGACGCTCATCGACCTCGGCGGTGCGGCGGCGGACTCGCTCGGGTGGGGCTGGGGATCTACGCCACCGTGCTGCTCGGTTTCTATGCGCGGATCATCGCCGCGGTCGACAAGGGGACTCCTGGGCAAGCGAGCGAGGCGCGTCGTTCTGTCGCGATGTACAGCTTGCTGATCGCGTCGGTCCTGCTGTCGCCGGCGCTCGTGCTCGCTGTCATCGCCCGGGCCGTGGACACCGCGAGCCGCGGCGACCTGTTCGTCATCGTTCCGGTGAGCGTCGTCGTCTACGCGCTTGCCATCGAGATGGGGCGTTTCATCGTGTTCGATGCCGCGGAGCGGCAGGCCTCGGCGGAGTTAGCGATCGCAGCGGCCGAGGCGAAGCTGAGGCGATTCCCGGTGAGAACGGCGAGGCCCGGATGGCTTCTGCCGCTCACCCATGTCGTGTTCCCGGCCGTGGCAGTCGGGGTCACGACGTGGTTGCTCAACCGCGGCACTGCCGACGCAGCCATCGCGGCTGCGATCGTGGGGTTGACCGGCGGCATGCTGGCGCTTGGCGGGGTCGGCGCTGCCTACCTCTGGTACGACTCGCGAGGGCGAGAACGATTCGGCATCGTGATCCCGCTCGTGATGATCGTGCTGACGATGCTTCAGGGGGCGTTGGCACTCGCGCTCCGTCTGGGGTGGTCGGGAGTCGCGAGTGGCCTGTTGATCATCGTCGGCGGGTTTATCACGCTGCGGTATCCGAGGCGCTCTGCGGCTCGGCCTGTGACCTGGACGGTCAAGGCGTGGGCGCTGGCGAGCGTGCGCCGCTCGATCAAACGCGGTCGCGACCGGGCTCAAGCAGAGCGAGCTCCACACTGGCGCGGGACTGCTCACAGACCGCCAGCACGCGCGTCTCGAGGCGCTGTTCGCCATCTCCGAGCACGTCGAGGTCGAGGCGACCTGGGGCATCTACCAGCGCATGATCGCCGCTTACCGCGAGCCCGGCCGCTCCCTGGGGAAGAAGGCCATGCAAGCGGTGATCGACGCCCTCGCCAGCGGCGTCCCGGCCGCGCTCGTCGAGTTGCGCAAGCTCGGCCGCACTCTGAAGCAACGCGCCGCGGACGTCCTCGCGTTCTTCGACCTGCCCGGCATGTCCAACGGCCCGGCCGAGGCGATCAACAACCGCCTCGAACACCTCCGCGGCACCGCCCTCGGCTTCCGGAACCTGACTCACTACATCACCCGGCCGCTCCTCGAAGCCGGCGGATTCAGACCGCGACTACACCCCTGATTGCGAAGAGCCCTACATGACACGGACACGATTCCGTGGCAGCTGCGCACCATGCTCGACCCGTTCGTGGCGCTGAGCGTTGCCGCGAGCGTCACCGAACGGGTGATGCTGGGCACATCCACCCTCGTCGCACCCTGGTACTCCCCCTTGCTGCTCGCCCGGTCGCTGACCGGTGTCGACGTGGTGAGCGGGGGACGTCTCATCACCGGCCTCGGAACCGGCTGGTCGCCCGAGGAGTACCAGGGAGTGGGCGTTCCCTGGCAGGAGCGGGGTGCGCGGCTGGACGAGTGTCTGGACGTGCTGGAAGCCGTGTGGACCACCGAGCCCGTCGCGCGGCACGAGGGCAGGCACTACACCTTCCCCGCCGCCCACATCGGGCCCAAGCCGCTCCAGCGCCCCCGGCCCCCGATCTACCTGTCCGGCTTCGCCCCGGCCTCCCGACGCCGGGCGGCCCGCCGCGCGGACGGCGTACTTCCCGTCGCGGTGCCCGTGCATCGACGCCATCCTGAGGATCAACCCCACCACCGAGTCGACCGTGCCGGAGATCGCGGACATCATCCTCCGTACGGGAGACGAGACGGACGTCGACCACGTCTTCGTCGACTTCGTCCACCTGGCCGACCAAGGCGTGGACCAGGCCCTGGAACTGCTGCGTCAGACGATGGAACTGTCCCGCTGAAAGCCGAGCCGCAAGACGGCGCGGTCCGCCCCGAGGGCCGCGTCATCGCGTCGGTCCCTCGCGCGCGGTCGAGGTGGCGGCATAGAGCCAACGGCGCAGGACGAGGGTCACAGCCGGCATCATCAGATACGTCATCAACGTACTGAACAGCAGCGCGAGCATCAGCACCCGCGCCACAAGCGGCCAAGCACGGAGCGTCGGCCCCAAAAGACCGTTGCCGATCAGGGAGATCGGGAGTACGGCCGCGAAGGCGGCGAGCGCCATCTTCCACCGAGGCGGCGCCGTCGTGGGCGTGTCGTGCGCAGTGGTGAACAGGGTCTCCATTCCGGAGAGTTCGCGACGCGCCACCTCGCTCTGATGATGGCCCTCACAGTGGTCGAAAAGTGCGGCCCGCTCAGGTGACGTCGTCCAGTGCCGCGCGGCCTCCTGGTCGCGGAACCGGTGGATCAGAACCCATGGCCCGGCGGCCGTGGCAGGCCGGAACAACCCGTCCCCCAGGTGCCCGGGAAACGCTGAGGCGGTGTCGGTCACCCGCCCGAACCACTCCCGGAAGTCCTGCTCGTAGCCGGGTTCCACAACGCGCGCGGTCAGCAGGGTGACGTCGGCCGGGCCGACGTCGTCCGTCTCGGTCATCGATTCTCATTCCGCCGTCGAGAGCTGTCAGAGCTGCGGTGCCACATGCACGAGGTGCTTGGTCTCCTGGAACTCCTCGATCCCGCGGATGCCGTTCAGGCGGCCCACTCCCGACTGCTTGAAGCCGCCCTCCTCGAACTGGTCGTGGACCATGGCCCAGGTGTTCGTCCAGACGGTCCCGGCCTGCAGTTCGCGGCCGACGCGCAGGGGGCGGTCGACATCACGGGTCCAGATGCTCGCGGCCAGGCCGAACTCGGTGGCGTTGGCACGCGCCACGGCGTCGGCCTCGGAGTCGAACACCTCGAAGGTGGCGACCGGCCCGAACACTTCGCGCTGCACGATCGGCGAGGACACGTCGGCGACCTCGATCAGGGACGGGCCGAGGAGCGCCCGATCCCGCTTGCCCCGCACGAGGACGGTGGCGTAGTCGGCCGCGGCGGCCACGGTCTGTTCGACCCGTTGGGCGTTTCCTTCGTCGATCATGGCGCCCATCTCGCTGGCGGGGTCGTCGCCGGGCCCGACCCGGACCGTTTCGAGGGCGGCGACGAGCCGCCGCCGGAGTTCGTCGGCCACGCCGCGCTGGACCAGTACCCGGCTGCCCGTCATGCAGAACTGGCCCGCGAACATGGTGACGGCCTTGGTGAGCACGGGCATGACGGCGTCCAGGTCAGCGTCGTCGAAGACGAGCATCGGCGTCTTTCCGCCCAGCTCCATGGACAGCGTTTTCAGCGTCGGGGCGGCCTGTTCCATGATCACGCGGCCGACCGCGGTGGAGCCGGTGTAGCTGATCACGTCGACATCCGAGGAGGAGACGAGTTCCGGAGCCCCGGCGTTTCCGCTCTCGGTGAAGACGTTGAACACGCCCGGGTCCAGGCTCGGCGTGTCGGCGATGATCTCGCTCAGCACTCCGTTGACCAGGCCGGTCTGCGCCGGCATCTTCATGACCACGGTGCAGCCGGCGGCCAGGGCGGGTGCGAAGGATCGCGCCGAGAGGATGACCGGTGAGTTCCACGGCACGATCACCGCGGCGACGCCCGCGGCTTCGCGCAGGGTCATCGAGTACATGCCGGGCCGCACTTCCCCGGCCCTGCCGTGGTCGGTGAGGGTAAGCGCCGCGTGGTAGCGGAGTTTGGGGATGGTGCCTTCGACTTCGAGGGCCGCCTCGGCGAGTACTTTTCCGTTCTCCCGCGCAAGGAGGGTGATCAGTTCGTCCTTGCGGTGCTCGAGCCGGTCGGCCAGTTCGTGCAGCGCTGCCGCACGCCGGTGGCGGTCGCGGGGCCATGCGGTGGAGTCGAAGGCCCTTCGGGCCGCGGCCACGGCGGACCACGCCTCCCGCGCACCGCCGTCGGCGAAGGTGCCGAGCAGGCCGTTTGTCGCGGGGCTGCGTGACTCGCCGCGGGAGCCGGATTCCTGCCACTGCCCGTCGATGTAGTGGCGCGCGTGGGGCAGGGTTTCGGATGTGGGCATGAGGTGACCTCTCGTCATGCGTCGCACGGCGTTTCGCCGCGGGTCCGCGGGCCAACGTCAGCGACGCTACAAATCAGGGCCGGTGAGCGAATCGGGCGGGCAATCCGTCGTTTCCGCCGGAGGCGTCGTGCGCCCGCTCCGCCGCGGCCTCTCTGCGCTCACGGCGGCTCACAACCGGCGTGAAGGTCGCTCAGCTCGGTTCGCGTGTTGATGCCGAGCTTGGCGAACACGTTCCCGAGGTGGTGGCCCACGGTGCGGTGGCTGATCCGCAGCTGTACGCCGATCTCGCGATTCGTCAGCTCTTCGGCGGCCAGTTGGGCGACTCGCTGTTCCTGGGCGGTGAGCCGGTTCATCGCCCTGGTGTCCGAGCTCCCCCGG
The DNA here is from genome assembly GCF_042871445.1 of Streptomyces sp. NPDC005794. Lineage (NCBI taxonomy): Bacteria > Bacillati > Actinomycetota > Actinomycetes > Kitasatosporales > Streptomycetaceae > Streptomyces > Streptomyces sp. NPDC005794. The sequence continues at coordinate 110,983 of NZ_JBIAIN010000025.1, read as the reverse complement.
CGTCCCCGCGATCCGGCGAGGTCCTGCTCGCGCTGCGCGCGTTGGCGCAGCGGCTCGGCACCGAGCCGGTCGAACGCCTCCAAGGCGGCGCCGATCCGGACGCGCGCATCGGTCCGCCGGCGGCCCCGTCGCAACCACTCGCCGTAGAACAACTGAGCGCGCGCGTAGAGCAGCGGGTGGGATCGGGCACCCGGCACGTCGAGTGCGGCCCGGAAGGCACCCTCGGCCTGGGCGCCGCCGAGGAGCCCGCGCGTTACGTGCGCGGCACAGCGGGCCCACGGCGCTCCGGTGCGCCGCGCCCAGGCTTCGAGCACCCGTACCCGTTCGTCCGCGAGGTCGCTTCTTCCGACGCGCACGGCCGCCTCGGCTGTGTCGAGAGCGGCCAGGAGCGCGAAGGTCGGGTGTTCCGCGCCATGGCCCGGCTCGGTCAGGCGCACCAGGATGTCCAGTGCTTCCTCGGGACGCTCGTGAAACAGCGCGGCCATGCCGCGGTTCCAGTGCGCGGCGGCGCTCAGCGCGCGGACGCCCTGCGGGAGTGACGTCTCCAGAGTCCTGGCGGTGGTCTCCGCGACGGCGCACTCGTCACCACGCGCGGCGGCGAGCCAGCCCAGGCTGGTGCGGCAGTGGGAGGCGATGTGGTCGGCACCCAGGTCCTGGGCCAGCCGCAGTCCCTCCGCGGCCGAGGACTCCGATTGCGGCCAGTGGCCGGCAGCGTTGTCGAGCATCGCGGTCTGGGCCAGGGCGGCGGCGAGCCGACCGCGCTCGCTGCGCCGCCGCAGGTGCGGTAACCGGCGGCGCAGCGCATCCGCCATGGGCTTGTCGATCCCCCAGGCCAGGGCGAGGGGTGTCGGCGGCAGCAACGGCAGGATGGTCGTACGGGCCCGCGCGGCGGCATCACCTAGGTCGGGGGTGTCCGCCGGCGCCGCGTCGGCAGACACGTCGTCGCTCCACCAGGCAAGCGTGCCGGGTAATCCGGTCCGGCCCTCGACGTCGTCTTCGAGCAGCAGTTCCAGCGCTCTGTCCCGCAGGTCGCCGCGTCCGACGGACCAGGCGGCGCGCATGGCCAGCGTGCCCAGTTCCAGCGCCGTTCCCGGTTCCGGGACGCGCTTCATGTCGGTGATCAGGAAGTGGTGCGCCATCTCGGGCATGCCTCGGGCGAACTCCATGATCCCCCGCAGACCCCGGCTCCGCCGGGCGACGTGAGCACCGGGGGCCAGCCGTTCCGCGTCATCGAGCAGGCGCTCCGCCGTGTCTGCCCACCCGGCGTCCCAGGAAGCCCTGGCCGCCTCGGCAAGGCGTTGTGAGGCGTCGATCGGTGCGGCCGACAGTTCGGCGGCCCGCCACCACGCCCGTGCCGCCGTGTTCGTGGCCCCGCGGAGCCGGGAGCGGGCGGCGGTCCGTTCGAGGAGCCGCGCGACGTCCTCATCGCGTCCGTGGGCCAGGGCGGCGAGATGCCATGCGCGCTCCTCCGCCTCGTCCGGCATCGTGGCGGCCAGGGCGCGGTGAGCCCGGCGCCTCGTCGCGGCACCGCAGCCCTCGTAGACGGCTCTGCTCACGACGGGGTGCCGGAAACCGACGCGGTTGCCCGCCACGTGGAGCAGGCCCGCGTTGGTCACTTCCTCCCAGACGGCGTCACCGGCACCCAAAGCACGGCCGGCCCGCTGCACCGTGAGCCGGTCGCCGTGCTCCTCGGCCGCCGCGAGCACGGTCAGCAACTGCGCCGGAGGGCTCAGGGCCTCGATCCCGGCACGGAAAGCCTGCTGCAGGCGCGGCCCGACGGGCGGTCGTCCTCGCTTCCGGCGTTGCTCGGCGTCGTCAAGGTCGCCCCCGAGCGTGGCCAGTTCGTGCAGCGCCAAGGGGTTGCCCCCGGCCTCCCGGACCATGTTCCGCGTCGTCGCCTTGTCGGTGAGCGGCGCCACGGCCGCCACAAGCTGCCGCGCGCTCTCGTCGCTCAGGCCGTCGACCCGCACGTCGGCCACGCCTTCCCAGGGCCGGGCGGCCGGATCGCTGTGATCGGCGAGCACGACGACCACGGGATGCGCTCCTACGCGTCGAGCGACGAACCCCAGGCACAGCGCGGTGGCCTCGTCGAGCCACTGCCCGTCGTCCACCACGAGGAGCACGGGCTGCCGCTCGGCGAGTCCGCAGAGCAGCGACAGCACGGCCGCCCCGACCACCAGGCGGTCCGTCGGCTCACCGCTCAGCCCGAGCGCGGTACGCACAGCGGCGGCCTGGGCCGTCGCCAGCAGCTCGACACGATCGGCCAGCGGTCGCAGCAGCCCGTGCAGCCCCGCGAAAGCCAGGTTCGACTCGGGCCGGGTGGCCGAGTGGCTCAGCCGGACGAAGTCCGCGGCCTGGCCGTGCAGGTGGCGAAGCAGAGCTGACTTGCCGATACCCGGCTCGCCCCACACCACGAGCGCGCCACCGCTCCCGCCGCGGGCCTGCGTAAGCAGCCCGTCGAGAACCGCGGTCTCCTCGCGGCGTCCGAACAGCTCCGTCGGCGCCGCCGCTGTCGCAGCTCCGTCACCAGGCCCGCCACGCGCCCACCGCATCACGTCACGCGTTCGGACTGGACGAGTTCGCGGGCGCGCGGCGCGACCTCGTGACCGAAGAGGTTCAGGTCGGCAGGCTCGTCCGAGGCGAGGATGAACCCGGATACGCCGTACTGCAGGGCGAGGTCGGCGATCTGTTCGGCCCAGTCGCCGGGAGTCCCCTGCAACAGGCCGCCGGCGGCGCCGGACGTGAATCGGCCGCTCAGGTTGAGCAGGCGGCTGACCGCCGCGGGCTCTCGACCGGCGGCGGAGGCGGCCTCGTCGATCTGCTCGTTCATCGCGCGCAGCGATGCCGGGCCCTCGGGCAGGAAACCCAAGGAGGGCAGCCAACCGTCGGCGATCTTGCCCGTCAACCGGAGCATGCGCGGCTTGTAGGCACCGATGCGGATCGGGATGCGATGGGCGGGTGCCGGGCCGCGCTTTGCGCCGTTCACGGTGTAGAACTCCCCGGTGACACGGAGGGGCCCGGTCTCGTCGGTGGCCCACAGCCCTCGGATCACGTCCACGGCCTCCTCCACCGCCCGCACGGCCTGGGCCGGTTCGAGCCGGCGGCCTCCCATCGCGACGATGCCGTCCCAGAACGCGCCCGCGCCGATGCCCAGTTCGACTCGCCCACCGGTCAGCCGGTCCAGGCTCGCGGCGGCGCGGGCCAGTACGGCGGGGGGCCGCAGCGGAAGGCTCAGCACGTTGCCGCTGATCCGGATCCGTTCGGTGCGTGCGGCGACGTACGACATCAGGGTCCAGGTGTCCTGGAACGCCGACTGGTAGGGGTGGTCCTGGAAGCTGACCAGGTCGAGGCCGGCCCTCTCGGAGGTCAGGGCCAGCTCGACCGGCGCCTGAGGCGGGCGGGCGGTGGGGGTGATGAAGCTGCCGAACCACAGTTCGTGGCCGTAGTCGCTCATGGGGTGCTTCCTCCGGGGTGGTTCGCCGCGGGCGTGAGGGCGAAGTTGTCGCCGAACACGCCCTCGGGGTCGTAGACGCTCTTCAGCTCGCGCAGACGCGAGAGGGTCCGTGGGGGCCAGGCCGCGGCGATCCGCTCGGGCCGGAGGCTGGACTCGAAGCTGATGTAGAGACCGTCGAGGAAGGGGCTCAGCCGGGCCCAGGCCCGGTCGACCACCTCGTCGGCACCGCCCATCACCACGAGCGAGAAGTTCGCGTCGCGGTGGGCGTAGGCCGTGGCGTCCGCGGGAACATCGGCGACGGCGCCGCCGACCGAGCGGAGCTGGAACCATCCGATCGCGCCGCTGCGGATCATGCGAGCCGCCGCCGCGGCGAACTGCGGGGTCACGTGCCGGAGCAGACCGCTGCGTGAGACCGGTTCGCCGTGGGAGACCGGTGGGTCGTCGCTCGCGTTGTCCATCACGGCCGCGTAGGAGGTGATGACGACGTCCTGGGCGTACATCGCGGAGATCGCGGCCAGTGGCTCCAACCGGGCGCGCACGGTCTCCGGGTCCGAGGAGTCAACCATGGTGCGGCTCACCGCGAGCGCTGGTCGTCCGCCGCGTGGGGGCGCCACGATGACGAAGCTGGTGAGGTCCCGCGGTGAGTCCTCGACCGCCCGGCCCCACTCGACGAGGTAGCGCTCGAGGTCGCTCGCGTCCTGAGTGAGCCGGGCGAAGGCGACCGCGCCCACGTCATCGGCCTCGAACTCGAAGGCAGTGACGATCCCGAAATTCGCGCCCGCCCCTCGCACGGCCCAGAAGAGATCGGGGTTCTCCGAATCGTCGGCCCGCACGACGGAGCCGTCCGCGAGCACCATCTCCACGGCCCGCAGGCGGTCGATGGTCAGTCCGTGCCCGCGCGCGAGGTACCCGATGCCCCCCGCCGTGGCGAGGCCGCCCACCCCGACACCCCCGTAGTCGCCCGAACTCAACGCCCAACCGTAGGGCTCCAGTGCGGCCGCCACCTCCGCCCAGCGCGCACCCGGGCCGATGCGCACCCGGCGTGTCTTCCTGTCGAGCACCTCGATCGCATTCATCAGTGACACGTCGATGACGATCCCGCCGTCATTGGTGGAGCGGCCGGAGACCCCGTGTCCGGCGCTTCGCCGAGACAGGGCCACGCCGGGATGCCGGCGGGCGAACGCGAGCGCCTGGGTCACCTGCTCGTTCGTCGCCGCCCGCAGGATGATCCCGGGCGCACCGCCGCGCAGGTACCCGGACCGCAGCCGGGCGTAGGCCGGATCACCGGGCTCGACGACCTCGGCCACCTCCGGCGGAGCGCCCTCGTAGTCGATCCCCGGCAGGCGCCTGGCGCGCACGGCGGACCGCCGGACCCGCGCGCCCGACCATCCGCGCGGAAGCACCGCGTCCACGGCCGCCCGCAGGGCCGGGGCGACCTCGCTCGCGAAGCCTGCCGCGACGTCTCGCTCCACGGTGTCCAGCACGATGGTGCCCACCCCGTGCTCGACGACGAGTGGCAGCAGGTCGTTCACCCAGTCCGCGGCGGTCCCGGTGAACCTGCCTGTCCGCTCGCCGAAGCCACCGCGGATCGTGACCCGTCTGCGGATCTCGCGGGGATCGCGGCCTGCCCCTCGCGCCGCCTCGTCGACTGCGCGGTTGCCCTGCGTCAACGTGACGGCGTCGCACCCCGTCGACCACTCGTCAGCCCGCAGCCCGACCAGCCGGAGCAGGTCTTGGCCCTGGCCGTCCACGGAGATCGGCACGTCGTGCGCGGGCGCGGCCTTCTCAGCTCCCGCGAGACGGTAGAAGCGGCCGGTGAACCGGCCAAGGCCACGGTCGAGGACATTCCAGAGCTCGCGAACGACGGCGATCGCTTCACCCAGTGCCGCGACCGAATCGGCTGTCCCGGACGCGGCGGCTGACGGGCCCGCTCGGAAAGCCAGTTCGACCCTGCCTTCGGTGAGCCGATCCAGGCTTGCGACGGCTCGTGCGAGCATCGCCGGATGGAGGGTGGCGGGGCGTGCCTCCAGCACCAGTCCGAGAGAGACCGTCGCCGCGGCGATCCAGGACGCCACAGTCGACGGTTCGAGATCGTCGCCGGCGGTTCCGGCCGGGACGACCAGCAAGTCCAGTCCCCACTGCTCGGCCAGGCCCGCCGCCGCGACCAACCGGCCGGGCCCGCAGTCGGCGTCAGAGGGCAGGTGCAGCCCGAACCTCAGCGCGTGCCCGTAGTTCATAGCGCGTGGTGACAGGCCGAGTGTGCGTTCATGGACCAAGGCTGCACGGCGATGATCACAGGCAACAAACGGGACATGACCAGGTCATTAAAAGTGACACGCTCCAGTATCGTGACCGTATGACCGGTCCTCGACAGCCCGATGATTCCTCCGCCACCGCGGGCCAGAGCCGCCCGGAAGCGGGCTATGAACACATCGACGACGACGTGTGCCGCAGTTTTCAGCGCTCGGTCGAGATCGTGGGCAAGAAGTGGAGCGCCGCGGTGCTCCTGGCGGCGATGCGGGGCGCGCGCCGATTCGTCGACTACCGAGCGCGGATCCCCGGAATCTCGAACCACCTTCTGTCCCAGCGTCTGCGTGAGCTCGAGGGTCACCGACTCATTGAGCGGCTCGTGGTACCGACGACGCCGGTCCAGATCACGTACCGGCCCACCGAACAAGGCGCCAGCCTGATGCGTGTCCTGCATCCGCTGATCGAATGGAGCGCCAAGAACGAGGACATGGATACCTGACGAGCTGGTCGCATGCCGCCCACGCACCCGATCCGTTGCGGACTGGGACCGGTGATTGCGCGGGCGGCCGCTCGCGGTGTGGCTTCAGCGGTGCGGGGACAGGAACGGGTTACGGGACCAGGACGATCTTTCCCGTGGTGTGGCCGGCCATGATCTCGCGGTGGGCAGTGGCGGCCTCGCGCAGGGGGTAGCTGTCCGCGATCACGATGCGCAGGCGGCCTGCTGTCGCGGCTTCCGTGAGCTGCAGGCGGGCGGCTTGGCGGATCTCGGTGCCGGGATCCGCGCCCGGCACACCACCCAGGAGCTTGATTCCCGCGCGAGCCCCGCGCTCGTGGCCCGCGATGGTGGCGATACGCAAGCGGTCCGGCACGAGCTCCACGGAGACGTCCACCGCCTCCTCGGTGCCCACGAGATCGGCGGCCGCGTGCACGCCCTCCGGCGCCACCGCGCGCACCCTGTCCGCCAGTCCCGGACCGTAGACGACCGGGATCGCTCCCAGCTCTCGCAGGAGGTCGTGCTTGGCCCGGCTCGCCGTGGCCACGACCGTCGCGCCGCGTGCCACCGCGAGCTGCACGGCCACGAGACCGACGCCCCCCGCGGCACCGTGGATCAGCACCGTATCGCCCTTGCCCAAGCCGATCGCCTCAAGCGTGTGTACGGCTGTGGCCCCGGCGGCCAGCAGCCCGCCGGCCTGCTCCCAGGACAGGGCGACAGGCTTCGGCACCACGGACGGGGCCGGTACCACGATGTCGGCGGCGTAGGCCCCCGGTGCGGAGTAGGTGATCACTTCGTCACCCACTGCGATCGCACCTGCGGGGCCGATCGCGTCGGTACCGACGGCTGTCACCACGCCCGCCGCCTCGACACCGAGCCGCACCGGCAGTCTCTCGGGATCGGTACCAAAGGCACCGCTGTATGACTGGTAGTCGAAGGGATTGACGCCGGCCGCGCGGACCTTGATCCGTACCTCGTTCGGCCTCGGCTCCGGGACGGCGACATCGATCACCGACAGGACCTCGGGACCGCCATATGCGCCCGCCACTACCGCAGTTGTTTCGCTCATACGAGAGGACAACAGGTGCGCGAGGTGCCCCATTCCCTCGGTCCGACGGGACCGATCGCCCGGGCCAGGCACGGTCGCGTCGCTCAGGGCCGGGGCGCCGCCCCGAGCGGGGACTCGTCCACGAATGCACAGCGAGAGCTATCTTGCCGCGCGGGCGTCCGCGTCCTTGGTCGACGGAGCCGCCTTCCAGAAGGCTGTGGGCGTGGGCGACGTCGGCCAGCGGCAGCACGGCGCCGATCACCGGCCGGAGTGCTTTCCGAAGCTACCGAAGGCGGTCAGTTTCATGGCGGTGCCGCGTTCAGCTCGTGTGAGCAGGGGCTGACCGAGGTCTCGCTCGAGCCGATTGGGCTGCTGGGTGAGCGCCGGTGCGCCGGTGCGGTGCCTACGTTGTGGGTCACCTCCGCCTGGGGCGGCCAGGGTAGGACCCTGCGGGGCGGAGCGGGACATCGTTCTTGAGGAGAGCCAGACGCACCGAGGCCAGGCTCGTTCCTTCACGGTCAGCGATGTCCTGGAGTGACAGGTGGTCCTGCTCGTACCAGGTCCTCCATTGGCCGACACGCATGGCTGTCTGCTGAGTGTGCCGGAAGCGGGGCGGGCTCCAGTCGACCGGATGCTGTGACAGCAGGTAGATGGCGTGGGCTGATGTGATGTTGAGCGCCTGTGCGACGCGGGAAATGGAGAAGTCGCCGGCGCGTACGGTCCGGTGGAGGTTGGCCACGGTGATGCTGCCCGGGTCGGGGCCGGGCAGTTGCAGGCGGCGCATGTCGACGGAACTGAGCGTCCGTCCGGGCCGACTACCGACTGGGGGTGGACACCCGCACGGGCGGCGCTGGGAATGCTGCCGCAGGTCGTCGTTCTCATCGCTGGCGGCGCGTTCATCGGTCCGTTGGTCACGCGCGTCGGTCTCGACAAGGCCGCCTGGCTCAGCGCCGGAGCGGTCGTGTGCGGGCTCGCCGTCTACGGGCTGCTGGGCCGCTTCGGATACGTGTGGGTCGCCCTCGCGCTCGTGCTCGTCGTCGCCGGTATGCGCGTCGCGGGTGGCTCCGGCTCCAGGGCCGGGGCCAGGGGTGTGCCCAGCCCGCGATGCACACTGTACGGCCGTCCGCGCGTCCATCCCGTGGTACCGGGGCCCGGACCCGGCACGAAGACGCTGCCGAAACCTTTCGACGACTGAGGTGTTGAGACCATGCACGCCCACGGCTGAGGGTGATCCTTGGCGGAACCAGGGACAACGGAGGCACGTGTCTGATGGAGTGACGTGGGGAAGGCATCTGGTACGGCACGTGCCCCCCGGCTGATCTCTCCGGAGAAGGGACGAGGATGTTGTCGGAGGCAATGACCGCGCTGGCTGCCGCAGGAGGAACTGCGGTGGTGGAGGCCGCCAGCACCGACGCATGGGCAGGGCTGCGCCAGCAGCTAAGCCGTTGGTTCGGCAGGGGAAACACGCAGTGCGAGAGCGCCGAACTGGAGCACCTCGACCGGACCGCAGGTGAGCTAGTGCCGGATCAGGCAACGTTTGCCCTGTTGTGATGTGACGCGCCGTCCGGGTGCTGTGCCGATTGGCGCGTGACGGTCACCCTGTTCGGGTGGCGATACGAGTGCAGGTCCGTGAGATCGATGATGACGAGGGGCGGCGGCTGCTGCGGATCATCCGCAGGGGCACCGGGTCGGTGGTGACCTGGCGGCGGGCCCAGATGGTGCTGCTGTCCGCGCAGGGCATGCCGGTGGCAAGGATCGCCGAGGTGTCGTTCACCAGCGACGACCGCGTTCGGGACGTGATCCACAACTTCAACACCGACGGTTTCGACTCGCTGTATCCGAAGTACTCCGGTGGTCGGCCGAAGACGTTCACGCTGCCTGAACGCCGCGAGATCAAGAAAATCGCCAAGTCCAAGCCCACCGAGCATGACCTGCCGTTCTCGACCTGGAGTCTGACCAAGCTGGCGGACTTCCTGGTAGCCGAGGGGGTGGTCGACGACATCAGCCACGAGGGCCTGCGCATTCTGCTCCGCGAGGAAGGCGTCTCTTTTCAACGCCTGAAGACCTGGAAGACCTCGCGTGATCCGGATTACGCGGCCAAGAAGGCCCGCGTCGAGCACCTCTATGCGATCGCCGACGGCGAGGTCATACCCGAGGACGGCGAACCCGAAGTCATCTTCTGCATGGACGAGTTCGGACCCCTCAATCTGATGCCGCACCCGGGCCGACAGTGGGCCGAACGCGGAGGCAAGCACAAGGATCCCGATCGTGAGCCCCGCCGGCGGCGCCGGGCGACCTACAACCGCTACGGCGGCGTGCGACACCTGTTCGCCGCCCTGGACCTGGCCAAGGACAAGCTCTACGGCCACATCAAGCCGGTCAAGAGACGGACGCAGTTCCTGGAGTTCTGCCGCTACCTGCGCACGCTCTACCCGCGAGAAATCCGGGTCGCGATCGTCAGTGACAACTTCTCCCCGCATCTGACCACGAAGAAGTGCCAGCGCGTCGGCACCTGGGTGACGGCGAACAACGTCGAGATGGCCTACACCCCGACCAACAGCTCCTGGCTCAACCGCATCGAGGCCCAGTTCACGGCCCTGCGCTACTTCACCCTCGACGGCACGGACCACGCCGACCACAAGGAAGCAGGGCAGCATGATCCGCCGCTACATCATCTGGCGAAACCGCCACGCCGACGACCAACGCCTACGCGCCGTCGTCGACAGGGCAAACGTTGCCTGATCCGGCACTAGATGCAGCGGGGCCGGCCGAGCTGGAGCGGGTACGCATCCGTCAAGAGGCGGCGTGGCAGGCTCGTATCGCGGCCCTGCTGGAAGGCCTCGAATACACCGAGCGGGCCCAGGCCGCCGAGCAACTGAGCGTCTTGCTTGACCAGCGCATCCCTCCAGGTGGGGTATCGGCCAGCCAGAGTGGGCAGGCCGTCGGCGGAAACGTAGACATCCGTGCCGTCCACGCGTCCGCAGCCGCCTGGAACATGGGCAGCGTGACTCTGGGAAACCCTCCGCAGCCGGCACCGCCCCAGGGCTGAGCGGACCCGGCACCACCTCAGTCACGAGCCCCGCACCGTCCGCATCTGTACGGGCGACACATGGCGGGGTCGCCGCCTACAGCATCGGGCAGCTCCACCAGCATATTTCCGAGAAGCGGAACGTTGCCCGGATCGATCGCCCTCGGCCTGTCGCGTCGTGGACAGCGCAGCAGCTCGGCGTCCACCCCGCCATTCATGGCACCACCCCACCGGATGACGAGGGCGCTTTCGTACTCCCGGACTACATCGAACGCGACCACGACCGGCAGCTGCGCGACCAGCTGGTTAAGGCGGCCTCCGCCGGTCAGGCGACGCTGGTGCTCGTGCGCGGAGAGTCCTGCACGGGCAAGACCCGCACCTCCTTCGAAGCCATCCGCGTCTGTCTGAAGGACTGGCAGCTGGTTTTCCCGAAGAACGCCAGGAGGCTCCTCGCCCTGCTCGATGCCAACGACCTCACCCCGCGCACTGTCCTGTGGCTCAACGAAGCCCAGAATTTCCTCACCGGGACCGACGGAGAGGAGGCCGCCGCCGCATTACACAGCCAACTGGAGCAACCTGCATCGGTCGTGATCCTGGGCACGCTGTGGCCCGAGTACCACCGCACCCTGACCACTACGCCGGAGCCCGGTAAGGACGCACACTCGAACGCCCGCGCCTTGCTCAACCAGGTCAAACCGGTCGACGTTCCGGCGTCCTTCACCGCCACGGCCCTGCGAAACTCGATCGTTGACCGCGACCGATCGCTGGCCACGGCCATGAGCACGAGCACCGGCGGGAGGATCACTCAGACCCTCGCGGCAGGCCCGCAACTGGTCGATCACTACCAACAGGCCACCAGCCACAGCCCCTACGGCCACGCCGTTATCACCACGGCCATGGACGCCCGCCGCCTCGGCCACACCTCACCCCTGCCGACTGCACTTCTCAAGGCCGCTGCCCCGGGCTACCTGACCGAGCAACAGCGTGCCGCCGCGGACCCCGACACCTGGTTCGCCCACGCTCTCGACTATGCGCGGGAAAAGGTTAAGGGCGTGGTCGCAGCCCTGGAACCCGTCGCCAACCCGGATGGCATGGGCGCCCTCCCAGACATCTACCGCCTGAGCGACTACCTCGACCACCACGCACGCACCATCCGCTGCTACGCATTCCCGCCGGACTCCTTCTGGACCGCGGCCCGGGACCACGCAGCCAGCACAGCAGACCTGGAGGCCCTGGCCGAAGCGGCCGATCAGCGGGGCCGTTACGGCATCGCGGCAGACTTGTACCAGCGGGCCGCCGACGCCGGGGGCACGGGTGCCCTGGCGGAGCTGGCCTGGCGGCGCGGGCGGGCCGGGGATCTCGACGGCGCGGAACCGCTCGCCCAGCAGGCCGCCGAGGCCGGCGACACGGGCCCCCTGGTGGAGCTGGCCTGGCGGCGCGGGGAGGCTGGGGATCTCGAGGGCGCGGAACGACTCGCCCAGCAGGCCGCCGAGGCCGGCGACACGGGCCCCCTGGTGGAGCTGGCGTGGCGGCGCGGGGAGGCTGGGGATCTCGACGGCGCGGAACGACTCGCCCAGCAGGCCGCCGATGCCGGAAACATCAACGCCCTGGTGCGGCTGGCACGGCGGCACGAGGAGGCTGGGGAGCTCAACGGCGCGGAACGACTCGCCCAGCGAGCTGCCGACATCGGAGGCAGAGACGCCCTGGTGCGGCTGGCGCGACTACGCGAGCGGGCCGGAGACGCCGAAGGCGCGAAACGGTGGAGGCGATTCGGTCTGGAAGCTGACGGCACTTCAGCTCAGTAAAGGTCTACCCACAGGGCCCCGGTGGCTGAGCGGACCCGGCAGGAGCATGTAGCGGAAGGTGGTGCTGAGCGGCGAATTAGGCCGAGTGCCTGCTGCCCACCATGATCAGAATGGACGCCAAGACCGTAGCCATCGAGATGGTGCGACAGTTCAACTACTTTGCCCCTGCCGGCCCGTGGACTGATCGGGTTCGGCCGCATTGCCACCGATCCTCACCAACCCCGCGGTGCCACCTTCGGCTTCGCGCTGAACTCCAAGGTCTGGGCATTCGGATACGGCGTCGAATCGGTGCGCCTCCTCCTCGCGCTCGGCTTCGAGGACCTGAAGCTTCACCGCATCTGGGGAGCACGATCGCCTTTGAACGAGGCGTCGGCAAGGACCATGGCGAAGGCGGGCATGGTGGAGGAGGGCGTCATCCGACAGCACATCGAGAGAGCCGGAAAGTGGCGTGACTCGGTGGTGCACGCGATCGTCGAGGACGACTGGGCCGCTGCGTAACTACGCAATCTAATTCAGGCCGGGAGCGGTGGGCCACGCCGCCCCGGCCTCGCTCACAGCTCTGTCCGCAACGACCGCAGACGCTCGGCGATGTCGTACGAGTCCAGCTGCAGGCCGCGAATGTCGGAGATCAGCTCACGCCAGGCTTCGAACTTCGTGTTGACCTGCTCTCCGTGCATCCCTAGGTACGCGACGGCCACGCCGAAGCCGTACAGCTCGTTGCGAGCAGGCAGCGGACGCAGGACGACGCACTCCTCCAGCATCACGGCGGCCCGCCAGAAGGCGTCCGGGTTGTGCTGGTCGTGGCGGGGCGGGTCAATCTTGTGCCTGGCGGCCAAGCCGGCGAACACGGAGTAGTCGTTGACCGCCAGGTCGTCCAGTAGATCCGCCTGACGTTCCAGGAACCAGCGGTAGTCCACGTAGTACTCGGCAGGCACAGGTCAGGCCGCCCGCGGGGCGAGCGCGGCCGCCGTGGGGCCTCCGTACTCGGCGTCGAACGCCGTGGCGGTCGCCCGGGTCGCCGGTCACCCGGCGCTGGGCGTTTACGGTCCCTCTGCCGCCGCCTGGCCAGGCAAGTGCTCAGCCTTGCCGTGCCCATTTATAGCTGCGTGGCGCAGCAGGCCTCGTAGTGGCCTGGCTGATGCTCAGGACCCAGCGGGTGCGTTGACCGGCATAGCGTTTTTGAAGTCGGTGAACGTGATCGTCGCTGCGATGTCGGGGTCGGACGCGAAGTGGATCTTCTGGCGTACGCGTACGACTCGGCCCTTGTTGTCGATCCATGCGTCTGCGTCGATTGTGGTGGCAGGTCGCAGATTGCGTCCGACGGCCCTGTCCACCGATTCGATGTCCTTCGGGGTGAGGCGGGCCGATACGCGCATAGGTTCGCTGTCCTGGTGCACGGAGGCGCTGTGATCGAGCATGAGCCGCACGTACTACGGAAGCCGGTCCGTGGGTATACCCCCTTTTGCCGCCGACGCAGGGAACTCCTGCCATGGCCCGTGGGTTCCGGCGGCGCGCCGGTACACCTTCTGCCGGGTGATCACGACGTCTTCGGTGTACTGCTCTGTTGTGTCTGTCGTGCGCCCTGTGAATGGCGCGTTGAGGTTGACCCGCCCTTCCATGAACTGGAGTTGTTCGGGCCCTGACTGTGTGATGGCTCTGAGCGCGGCCGAGTACGGGACGTCGTCGGCCGCGGCCAGCCGATCGCGGACTACCTGCGGGCCGCCGTTCGGTGGTGCGGGCTGGCTCGAGGAGCATGCGGAGAGCATCAGCCCCAAGAGCACCAGAGTCAGGGGCACTGTCCGGCGGTGCGACACAGGTGGATCCTCTGAGTGCTGAGCCCGAGCAGGAAACACTCAGGCCGCAGGTGGATGGTGGACTCATCCTGTCCGGCCTCGGAGATCAGGCGGGGCTCAGGGAGAGGTGGTGTGATCAAGATTGCGTCAGACAGTTACGGAATTGCCTTCTCGGCCCGCACAACCTTCCGACCGGCGTACGTCGCCCCTGCACAAGCTGGTTGACATCCATCACATCGATATCAACGACCCTTCACCACACAGAGTCACCACCGAATGTGAGACAGAGCCGCTTGTTGGACAGACCCGGCCACGGCACGCATTCGTGGCTTCCGGCAGAGCCAGGCTTACGGGCGTCCTGCCGGGGGTGCCGCCGTCACCAGAATGAGGGGGACACCGTCGCAGGGCCGCAGGTGCAGCCCTCCGTGTTGGGCGCCGTCTGCCGGTCCGGTCAGTACCGCCGCGAAGTCCGGACCCTTGGTGAGCGATCCGACCAGGTGGCGGGGGTCGGTCGAGGAGGCGACGCGGCCGCGCGCGTTGACCAGGCGGGCAGGCCCTGGGAGGCGTTGGAGCAGAGGCATGACGACCGCTTCGAAGCGCCGCAGATAGATGTCTGCCGCGGCCACCCCCGTGAAGCGGCCCTCGACTGTCACCGGCGCGGCGAGGGTGAGGCTGTACTCGTCGGAGCAGAGGTAGTCGACATAAGGTCCCGCGACCGCCCGCTGTCCGGTGTCGCGGGGCAGGGAGAACCAGTCCCAGTGGGTGTAGTCGTAGTACGCCGAGTGGTCCGGGTCCAGGTCGAGCAGCAGCGGATGGACGGCCCCATCCGCGCGGGTCTGCCACCATTCCAGCCACCCCGGTACGTCGTCGAGGAGTCCGGGCGTCGCCACGAAGCCGATCCCCGAGACCAGGTCGTACTGGGTGAGGCAGGTGTGCAGGCCGGGGCGGAGGGCGGCCAGATCGGCCGACATGGGACGGCGGCCGTCCCGCATGGCCGAGGCGAGCACCGCGTGTGTGTCCGCAGCGATCCGGCCCACGGCTTCGAAGACTCCTTCGAGGGCGTCACCAACGCGGGCGTCTACGTCGGCGACCGTCATCACCTCAAGGACTGCCGCTCCGGCGTTTGCGAGACGGGTGTTGCTGCTCAAGGGAGCCCTCTTTCAGACGGGGACCGCGCTCGCCGTCGGTATAACCGAGGCGGAGTTCGATCAGGCGCGCCATGGAGGTCTGCACGCATTGTTCGGCCAGAGCCCCAGCAAGGTCGCCCGCACCATCATGCACGGCGGAGATTACGGCGCGGTGACGGTCCACAACGTCCTTGAGGTACTCGTCCTCGCCGAGCACGAGACGCAGCAGCGCCCCCAACTCGCCCCGGAAAGTGACTTCTTCCCTGGTCAGTCGGGGTGACTGGGCCGCCGCGGCCAGCTCCACATGGAAGCGCCCGAGGATACGGCTCCGCGCCGCCGTGCCCTCGGCCTCCGCCAACTCTCCCAGGGACCTGCGCAATTGGCGCAGATCCTCGGGGTCGGTGCGCTGGGCGGCGAGCCGGGCGGCGGCACCCGAGACGGCCGCCCAGTGGTCGGCCAGATCGCGGAGTTCCTCGGTGCTCCAGTCGGAGAGCCGGGCGCGCAGCCGGTCTTCCGCCGGCCCGGCGGGCACGGTGACGAAGCTGCCACCGCCACGGCCCCTGCGCGTGATGACCAGGCCCTGCTGTCGCAGCGCCATCAGTGCTTCGCGCAAGGTCACGGTGGAGACGCCGAGCTGCGCGGCGAGGTCGGTCTCGCCGGGCAGCTGCTCTCCGTCGGCCAGCAGCCCGAGGTCGATGGCGTCACCGAGCCGCCGGACCACGGCATCCACGCGGGCCAGGGTGTCGACGGGTGTGAAGACGGCGTTACGGACGCCGGGTTTGTCGTGGTTCACGTAGTACCACCTCGCTGACTGTACCAAAGCTTTACCTTAGCCGGGTATTGAAATTAGAACTATGACTTCATATGTTTAGGGCTAACGCCCGTCAGCACCAGAAAGGTTCCCACCCATGGAGGGGAAAGCCATCCGGCTGCAGAGCCTGCGCAAGTCCTTCGGCCGGACAGATGCCGTGGCCGGAGTCGACCTGGAGATCGCGGATGGCGAGTTCTTCTCGATGCTGGGCCCCTCCGGCTCGGGCAAGACCACCGTGCTCCGGCTAATCGCCGGCTTCGAGGCACCCACCAGCGGCACCATCGAGCTCGCCGGCTCCGATGTCACCCGCCTGGCCCCCTTCGGACGGGACGTCCACACCGTCTTCCAGGACTACGCGCTCTTCCCCCACATGACCCTGGAAGAGAACGTCGCCTACGGCCTCAAGGTCCGCAAGGTGTCCAAGACGGCGCGTACGAAGCAGGCCCGGGAGGCACTGGCGAGTGTCCAGCTCGCGGACTTCGGTGCGCGCCGCCCGTCCCAGCTCTCCGGCGGCCAGCGGCAGCGCGTGGCGCTGGCCCGGGCACTGGTCGGCCGCCCGAAGGTGCTGCTGCTGGACGAGCCACTCGGCGCCCTCGACCTCAAATTGCGCGAGCAGATGCAGGTCGAGCTCAAGGCGATCCAGCGCGAAGTCGGCATCACCTTCGTCTTCGTCACGCACGATCAGGAGGAAGCGCTGACGATGAGCGACCGGATCGCCGTGTTCAACCAGGGCCGCATCGAACAGGTCGGCACCCCCGCTGAGATCTACGAGCGGCCCGCCAGCGCCTTCGTCGCGGGCTTCGTCGGTACGTCGAACCTGCTGAAGGACCGGGCCGCGGAGCAGATCGTGGGCAGCCAGGGAACTTACAGCGTCCGACCGGAGAAGATCCGCCTGTTCACCGAGAGCCCAGGGTCCGCAGCCGGGTACAAGCCGGACCACTCCTCCGCCACCGGCACCGTGGCGGAGGTCGTCTACCTGGGAGACGCGACTCGTTTTCTGGTGGATCTCGACGCAGGCGGCCGACTCACTGCCGTCCAGCAGAACCTGGAGACCTCCTCCGAGGACGTCGCCGCTTTCCGCGGCTCCCGGGTCACGCTCCGATGGCACCAACGCCACAACTTCCGGGTCCCCGAGGCCCGGTAAACGCACCACCCCCCACACGCACCATCCCACCTTTCCCCCCTCTTGTGGAGATATCTCCGTGCGTCTGCACCGATCATCCCGAGCAGCGGCTTCCGCTGTCGGTGTCCTGCTCCTCGCCACCGCTTGCGGTTCCTCGGACACCACGAGCTCTGCGCCCGGCAGTACCGGCTTCACCCCGCCTGAGCTCACCGCGCAGAAGACCCTCGGCAAGTCAGAGGGCCAGGTGAACCTGATCGCCTGGGCCGGTTACGCCGAGGACGGATCGAACGACCCCGCGGTCGACTGGGTAACCGACTTCGAGAAGCAGACCGGATGCCAGGTCAACACCAAGATCGGAGGCACGTCCGACGAGATGGTCAGCCTGATGAAGACGGGGCAGTACGACGCGGTCTCCGCCTCCGGCGACGCGTCGCTGCGGCTGATCGCGTCCGGTGACGCCGCGCCGGTCAACACCGACCTGGTGCCCAACTACAAGGACGTCACCTTCGACCTCAAGAAACAGAAGTGGAACTCGGTCAAGGATGTTCCTTACGGCATCCCGCACGGCCGCGGCGCCAACCTCCTGATGTACAACACCAAGGAGGTCTCCCCGGCCCCCACCTCCTGGTCCGCCGTCTTCGACAAGTCCTCGGCGTACAAGGGCAAGGTCACTGCGTATGACTCGCCGATCTACATCGCGGACGCGGCGCTCTACCTGATGGCGACCAGGCCCTCGCTCGGCATCAAGGACCCGTATGCCCTTGACCAGGAGCAGTTCGACGCTGCCGTCGCCTTGCTGAAGGAGCAGAACACCAACGTCGGCGAGTACTGGAGCGACTACCTCAAGGAGGTATCCGCCTTCAAGAGCGGCAACTCTGTGATCGGCACCACCTGGCAGGTGATCCTGAACGCCGCCCAGGCCGAGAATGCGCCCGTCAAGGCGGTCCTGCCGGACGAGGGCTCCACCGGCTGGTCGGATACCTGGATGATCTCCGCCAAGGCCAAGCACCCCAACTGCGCCTACAAGTGGATGAACTGGATCATCTCCCCCAAGGTGAACGCGCAGGTCGCCGAGTACTTCGGAGAGGCCCCGTCCAACGAAAAGGCGTGCGCCTACACCACGGACGAGGACTTCTGCACCACCTATCACGCAACCGACGCACTGTACTGGGAGGGCGTCCACTTCTGGACCACGCCCATCGAGGAGTGCCTGGACGAACGTACGGACGTCAAGTGCGTGCCGTACACCAAGTGGGCCCAGGCCTGGACCGAGATCAAGGGCTAAGCATTAATGAAGAACACCGTGCCGGCCGCCGGATTCGTCCGGCGGCTTGCCGGGACTCTGCACCGGCATCCCAAGCTGGGGCTGTCCCTGCTCCTCACCGCACCGCTGGCCTGGCTGGTCCTGGCCTACCTCGGCTCCCTGGCCGCGTTGTTCATGTCCGCGTTCTGGACGACCGACTCCTTCACCTCCGATGTGGTGAAGGTCTGGAACACGGACAACTTCACCTCGCTGTTCACCACCGGCGTCTACCGGCAGGTCGCCCTGCGTAGTCTCGGCGTCGCCCTCGCGGTCACCGTGCTCTGCGTACTGATCGCCTTCCCCGTGGCCTTCTACACGGCCCGGATCGCGAGCCCCAAGTGGCGGCCCCTGCTGGTCGTCGCGATCCTCACCCCACTCTGGGCGAGTTATCTGGTCAAGGCGTACGCCTGGCGGCTCATCCTCGCCGAAGGCGGTCTGCTGGACTGGGCGCTGAAGCCGTTCGGGCTCGAGGGCCCCGGCTACGGACTTACCGCCACCGTTCTTGTACTGACGTACCTGTGGCTGCCTTACATGATCCTGCCGATCCACGCCGGACTGGAGCAGATACCCGCCAACCTGCTGGACGCCTCCGCCGACCTCGGCGCCCGGACCGGACGAACCTTCCGCTCCGTGGTGCTGCCGATCATCCTGCCGTCCATCGCGGCCGGCTCGGTCTTCACCTTTTCGCTCAGCCTCGGCGACTACATCGCCGTACAGATCGTCGGCGGAAAGAGCCAGCTCATCGGCAATCTCATCTACTCCAACATCACCCTGGACCCGCCGCTGGCCGCCGCGCTCGGCACCGTGCCCGTAGTGATCATCGTCCTCTATCTGCTCGCCGTGCGCCGTACCGGAGCACTCAGCAATCTCTGATCCGATCCGATCTGTATGCGAACGCACAGTGGAGTCCTGCACGATGAACCTCTCCCGCCCCGCGCGCATCACCCTGCGCATAGCCGCCGGAGTCGGCTTCGCGGTCATCTACATCCCGCTGCTGCTGGTCCTGGTCAACTCCCTCAATCCGGACCGCAGTTCGGGCTGGCCGCCACCCGGGCTCACCTTTGACTGGTGGGCGGTGGCCTGGCACAGCACCGGAGCCCGCGGCGCGCTGTGGACCTCGGTCAAAGCCGGGCTCGGCGCCACCATGATCGCGCTCGTGCTCGGCACGCTCATCGCCTTCGCGGTGCAGCGCTACAAGTTCTTCGGCCGCGAGGCGATCTCCTTCGTGGCCGTCCTGCCGATCGCGCTGCCGGGCATCGTCACCGGCGTCGCGCTCAACTCCGCCTTCCGTACGGTGCTCGAACCCCTCGGCGTGGGACTCGGGATGTTCACGGTGATCGTCGGCCACGCCACCTTCTGCATCGTGGTCGTCTTCAACAACGTGATCGCCCGGCTGCGCCGGATGTCCGGTTCGTACGAGGAAGCCGCCATGGACCTGGGCGCGCACAGCTTCCGAACCTTCGTCGACATCACCTTCCCCCTGGTGCGCTCAGCGCTGGTCGCGGGCGGGCTGCTGGCCTTCGCGCTGTCCTTCGATGAAATCGTGGTGACCACCTTCACGGCGGGCCCCGGCGTCCAGACGCTCCCCGTCTGGATCTTCTCCAACATGGCCCGACCTCAACAGGCCCCCGTCGTCAACGTCGTCGCCGCCGTACTTGTCCTGCTGTCCGTCATACCGATCTACCTGGCCCAACGGTTGTCGTCGGACGCCGCAGCCTCCGGCAGCCGCATCTGACTGTTGCAGCCGCATGGTGCAACCTCACTCAGGATTTACACCGCGATGAGGCGCAGGCTCGGCGCTCCGCTGTCGAGGGGCGCCTTCGCCCGGTGCTGACCGTTGACGTAGCAGTGTGCCGTCAGGACGGCCCGCCGGTACAGCTGGCTGGCCGCCGCGGCAGCGCATTCATTCGTCCGACGGTACCGACGGCCTTCCTCTACCGATACGCGCCCGGTGGATGCGCTGCCGAGTGCACGACATCGCCGGTTCGCACCGGCCGCATCGCGTATATCGCACTGGATGCGCTCAGCGGCCGGCTTCTGGGCCGCGGTGCGGGTCCGGCCACTGGGGGCGGTGCGCCCGCTGGTCGTCCTGGCGCACCGAGTACGGTGCGCCAGCGTCCTCCCGGTCGGCGTACTTCTTCGTCCTCGCACGGGCTCTGTCGCCGGCCTTCGTGAAGGACTGCCCGAGGAATCGACGAACGCGACCGCGTCCCTCTTGAACTCCTCGGTGTACCGCTTCGTGCGTCGCGATGAACGCGGCACTGACGGATTCGATGACCAAGTTGCCCGAACTACGCAAGACCCTCACCTGGGACCGCGGGAGCTCTCCGGCCACGCCCAGTTCGCCATGGAGAGCGGGACGCGGGTGTTCTTTGCTGACCCGCACTCGCCCTGGCAGCGACCGACGAACGAGAACACCTATTGGTGCAGCCTTGGCGGGCCGGGCTTCTTCGACGGGAGAGGCTCGGCGGGACCGTCGGGTGACTCGGAGAACACGTGCCGAAAGGCTTTCCGTTGAGATGTCCACGGCGGTCCACAGGGCGAGAGCTCTGGCCGGGAGTGACTTGATAGAAGCCTGCTGAGCCGTCAACTCGCAATAGGTCTGTCCCCTGGCCAGGGCCCTCGCGTCTGTCCCGTCATCCGCGACAGCAGACAAGAGGACAACTCGATGGTGACAGTGGGGATCGACCGCACAAGCACGTCCACGTCGCAGTGGCCATCGACGCTGACGGCAAGCGGCTGACCAGGCCGTTGACCGTCAAGAACGACGCGAACCTGATCAGCGTCCTGCTGAAATGGATCCGCACGATCGCCGATGGAACCCCGGTCACCTGGGCTATCGAGGACGGCCGCGGCTTCGCCCGCCGCTTGGCCGACGGTCTGCTGCTGACCGGCCACGAGGTGGTCTGGGTCCCCACCCGGCTGATGGCCGCCCACCGCAAGCTCCACGCCGCCACCGGCTCGAAGTCCGACCCCGTCGACGCCGCCGCGGTCGCCCACGCCGCGATCGCCACCCCCGGCCTGGACCGACACCGCATCGACGACCGCGTGCGCGAGCTGCGCGTGCTCGTCGACTCACGGGCCGACCTCGTCCGACGCCGCACCATGGTGATCAACCAGCTCAAGGCACACCCACCTCTGGCTCGACCACACACCCGGCGACCTCACCCGCCGGCCCGGCATGACCTCGCTGACTCTGCTGGTGGACACCACGGACATGAGCGCCCACGTCCGCCGGGTGCTGACCGAGATGACCACGGAGATAGACGGGCTGAACAAGCGCGTCCGCGGACTCGAAACCACGATCCGGGAACTGGTCACCCCACTGGCACCCACGCTCCTGGAGATCACCGGGATCAGCCACGTCTCCGCAGCGGTCCTCCTCGCGGAGATCGGTGACATCACCCGCTTCACCAGCTCAGCGAAGCTCGCCCGCTACACCGGGACCGCACCGATCCCGGTCTACTCCTCCGACAAGGAACGCTACCGACTGCACCGAGGCGGCAACCGGCGACTCAACAGCGTGCTCTACACGACGTCCATCGTCCAGCAGCAATTCCACCCAGGCGCACGAGCACTCCTGGCCCGCCACGAGCCGACCAAGGGAGCCCGCGGAGCCCGACGCATCCTCAAACGCCACCTGATCGACGTCATCCACCGCGCCATGACCCAAGACCGAGCTACCTGGCAGCACCACATCACCCAACACCAGCTCGCCGCTTGACATAGAGCTCGTAACACGATCTTGCTGAAGTGTGCTGGCGGGGCGTAACCGGTGTGACGATTCGGCCGTTCGTGAGGGTGTGGGTACTCGACCGTGGATCGTGGACGATGAGTTGTGGGCGCTGATCGAGCCGTTGCTGCCACCGTGGCCGGGTCGGTCGCCGGGGCCGCAGCCGGTCTCGGACCGGCTCTGCCTGCAGGGCATCCTGTTCGTCCTCTACAACGACATAGCCTGGCAACTCCTGCCGCTGGAGCTGGGGTTCGGCTCAGGCCAGACGTGCTGGCGGAGACTGGACCGGTGGCAGAAGGCGGAGGTCTTCGACCGGCTGCACCGGATCCTGCTCGCTGAGCTGAACACGGCCGGTGAACTCGACTGGTCGCGGGCGTGCGTGGATGGTTCTCACATCCGCGCCAAAAAAGGGGACCCGACACCGGCCCGTCGCCGGTCGACCGCAGGAAAACGGGCAGCAAACACCACCTGATCTGCGACGGACACGGCACCCCGCTCAAGGTCATCACGACCGCGGCCAACGTCAACGACGTCACCCAGACCCTCGCCCTGGTCGACAGCATCCCACCCGTCGCGGGCCGCCCCGGCCGGCCCCGCCGCCGGCCCGACGCCCTGCTCGGCGACAAGGGCTACGACTCCAACCCGAACCGCGACGAACTGCGCAAGCGCAGAATCCTGCCCGTCATCTCCCGCAAGGGCTGCCCGAACATCAAGGGCCTGGGCAAACTCCGCTATGTCGTCGAGCAGACCTTCGCCCTGCTTCACCACTTCAAACGCCTCGCCGTCCGCTGGGAACGTCGCACCGAACTCCATGACGCCTTCGTCTCCCTCGCCTGCAGCCTCATCTGCTGGCGGCGGCTAAGGAAGACAACTGAGTGAGCACCACGATGGGAAGAATTTGACCAAGGTCGCGCATGCCGACCTACTCAGCGTTGCGCCTGCGGCTCCAGTCCCGCTCTCCCAGTCGTCTGATTCGCCAGGCAGGCAGCGGGTGGCTGGCCTCCGTGACGATGAAGTGCGCCATGTCGACCAGCATGCGTCGAACAACCGAGATAGGGACGACCAGATCGTCCCATTGGTTGTAGTTGGCGTGAAGGCGAATCTGATCGTCGGAGACGCGCTCCAGGACACAGCTTTCCACGCCCAGTAGTAGCTCGTCGCCGGCCTCGATCTTGAGCCATTGCAGAAGGACTGACGAGATTGCCCAGTCGGGGCCACACTGGTCAACGAATTCCTCCGCTGCCCATCGCAAAGTCTGTGGCGTGTCCTCGGGGGCCCTGATCAGAGCCCTGCCGAAGACGGGAGGATGCATCGTGCCGTCCTCGCTCACGTCAGCTGCGGCGATCACCTCCAGACCGAAGATCCAGGCGCTTTCGGAGGAACTGGCAATCTTGTTCACATGGCTCATCTGCACGACGATGCCACGCCGTCGCGGCGCGCAGCCCACAAGGATACCTAAGCGCCCTACTCATGATCGTGTTACGAGCTCATAGAAGCGTCAACGGGCTGCTGCGACAGTACTTCCCGAAAGGCACAGACCTATCTCGGTGGTCCGCCGAAGACCTCGAAGCCGTCACGTACGCGCTCAACAATCGGCCCGCAAGATTCTCGGCTGGAAGACCCCCGCCGAAGTCTTCGAAGAGCAACTACGCTCACTTCAACAACCCGGTGTTGCATCGACCGGTTGAACTCGCCCAGTACACGAGCAGGATCTTCGCCCAAGCCTGCAGGTCAGCAGGGATTCGGCAGAGCATGAGCGCGGTCGGGTCCAGCGCGGACAACGCACTCGCCGAGTCCTTCAACGCGACCTTCAAACGCGAGACCCTGCAAGGGCGAAAGAGCTGGCCGGACGAGCGCGAGGCCCGCCTCGACGCCTTCCGATGGCTCCACCGCTACAACATCCGACGCCGACACTCCCGCCTCGGACAACGATCACCGATCGCCTACGAGAACGCCCTCCCCACACACCAACTACGCTGGCGCAAGCCGCATAACCCGTGTTCAGGATTCGGGGTCAAGGCCCGGGGTCGGCGTGGTCCCAGGAGGACCAGGCGTGCACGGTGTGCGCGCAGCCTGGAGAGGGGTGTCGGGCTCACAGTCGTGCCTCCGCGATTGCCGTCAGGGCGCTCGCCCGATAGCTGACGTTGGTGATGTTTTGGGCGATGCGTTCGGCCTGCTCGGTGTCAGCAGGGGCCAGCGCTATGACCAGATCGCGTACGGCGATCGACTTGTACAGGTCGTCGGTGATGCTTTCCGCTGTCCTTCTGGCGTGGTCGGCGTAGGCCGGTCTGCGTTTGACGAGTTTGGCCTGTAGACGCGCGATGTTCCCCAGTGCATGGTCGCGCTCGGGGATCTGGCGCACGATGCGTTCGGCTTCGCGTGCGTAGCCCTCTGCGCGGTCGGGATCGCTCTCGACCAGCGCTTCCCCAGTAGTGATCAGGGCTCTGGCCATGTCGGCCAGGGGAAATTCTCTGTCCTCGTCCGGGAGACTACGCGTGAGGCGTTCGGACTTGCGGACGACCCTGTCGACCCGGTCGGGGTCCGTTCCCGCGATGGCATTTCCGGCGGCGACCTGCGCCCGCACGACAACCTTGAGCGCATACGTTCGATCCTGCTCGGGGAGGCGCTGGGCGATGGACTCGGACTCGCCGAGGAGTTCATCCGCCCGGCCGGGGTTGCCTCTGGCTAGGTGTTGGCCGGCCAGGGCCAGCACACTCACAGCCTCCCTTAACGTCCGTTTTTCCGTAAGGTCGTCGTCCAGTGGTCGGACGATGGCCATCGCCTCGTGGGCGAGGGTCGCCGCCCCCTCGCGGTTGAGCACGGCGTGCACGCGCGGTGACCCGTAGGTTCCGCACGATCTCGCATGGATCGCGAGGATCTGCCCGGTCAGCTCGGATCCCGCACCGCACGAGGACCGGTCAGGGCGGAGCGACGGGCGTGGAAGGCGGCCCGGAGACCTTCATCAGGTCACACGCCCGTTTAACGCTGTGACCTGCCTGCTTCGCCGCCTCGATGAACGGGTGCACCGCAGGTCGACCCTGTCGAGGCGCTCGGGACCATGGTGGAGCTGCCCTGGTGTCAGGGCAGTCCCGCCACCGCGTTCCCGGACTTACTCACTTCGGCTCCTCCCTCAGTTCCCGGCGGCTCAGCCGCACCCGCTTCGTGCAGGCCCAGCCGCCCGCCACCACGGCCACCGCACCGAGGGCGAGGAGCCAGTTCCGTACGTAATCCAATGGCAGCACCGAGGAGTTGGCCACGCCGCCCGGCCGCACCAGCACCGGCAGCACGACCGCCGTCAGGCACCCCGCCACGATGAGTGCTCCGCGCACCACCCCCCGCATCGTCGAAGAGGCCGGTACGCGGCTGAGCAGCAGGCCGGCCGCCAGCACCAGCGGGGCGATGACCGCATCGTGCAGCGCGATCGACCCGGCCAGCCACACCGCCACGTCCCACGGGACACTCGCGCCTGTGAGGATCAACGTCCCGCCGAGCCCCATCAGTGCCACGCCCACCGCACCGACCGCGTACCGGAACATCACCGCGCCTCCACTCGGGAGACCCATTTGGTCTGTAGCACCCCGGGCCGGTTCGGCGCGATGATCCGCGCCGGGTATCCGTGATCGGCGGAGAGCACCTCCCCATTGAGGCACAGGGCCAGCAGGGTCAGCGGATCGCGGGCGTGCGTCCGGCCCATCTCCATGACCCGGTACGCACCGTGCTGCTCCAGGGATACCACCCGGACCCTCGCCCCGGTCCGCGCGCCCGCTCTGTCGAGGAGATCCAGGATCCGTACGCCGCTCCAGTGCGCCGATTTGCTCCACCCCTCCACACAGGCGATCGGCAGCTCCACCTCGTACTGCGGCATGGCCCGCAGCTCGGCGAGCGTCAGCCGGTACGGCTCCGGGCCCGCCACCGTCAGCCGCCAGTCCCTCAGTTCCGCTGCGGAGACTCCTGCCCGCGCGGCCGTGCGGTTGACCGGCAGCCCCTGCGGGCCGTGGTCCGGGTGCCGTGGCGCCAGCAGATCGAACCGCTTGAGCGGGGTGAACGACTGGCCCACGGTCGTCAGCGTCACCGCCCCCACCGCCGCCGTCACCGCGGTCAGCAGCGACCTCCGGTCGGGTCCTTCGGCTGCGGGGAGGGTGAGTGTACCTTCCGACTTCCGCCCCCAATGGGCCCTGATCTGGGGCCACTTCACTGCGAGATGCAGGAGCAACGCCCCCAGGAGCAACTGGGCCACGGCGAAGTGCACGGGGACGAAGGCGAACGGCCACGGGTACCACTGCGCGGTGTTGAGCATTCCGCTGAACAGTTGGAAGAGAGCGGCGGCGACCAGTACAGCTACCGAAGCCCGCTCAAGTCCGTGCCGGAGCGACCGGACCACCGGCCTGGCGAACAGTCGCGGATAGACTGTCCACAATTTCGCGAGCAGCAGCGGAACCGCCGCGATCCCGCTCGCCACATGCAGACCCTGGGTGAGCCTGTAGCCCCAGACGGGGCGACTCGGCAGTGTGTTCGTCAGCCACCCCGGCGGCTGCTGCAGACAGTGGCTGATCAACCCGGTGCCGAAGCAGACCACCACGGCCACCCCCAGCAGTCGGCCGAGCACCGTCGCCGTCCGGGCGTCGTGCAATCGGCCCGAGAACCGGGGGAAGTCGAGGAAGGGAGAAGACCTCACGCCCCCATCTCACCCCCGAAGCGGTCCACACAGGGGTCTTTGACTCCTTACGAAACGCGGACATCGGGGCTGGTGGGCCGGTCCGGAGCGGTGATCGCTGCGACGTTGGAGGGCGTGATCCGCTTCCGCACCGCACTCTCCAGCGCCCTGCTCGCCGCCCTGGTCGCCGCTCTGGCGTGCGCCATCCGGTACGACGGCTACGACACCGATCCGGCGGGCCTGACCTGGTGGTACGCGGCGGGCTGGGCGCTCTTCGCGGCTGCCGCCCGGTCGTTGCGGGGTCTTCCCGTGCGCCGGGCGGTCGTGCTCGTCCTCGCGGGCGGTATCGCGGTCGCCGCGACGGGCCTTCTCGCACCGCCGCGTACCAGCTCGGACTCCTACCGCTACGCGTGGGACGGCCGGGTGCAGTCGGCGGGGATCTCACCCTACGACCACGCTCCGGCCGACCTCGCGCTCGCCTCGCTGCGGGACGACTGGCTCTTCCCTGCGGGGCCCGAATGCGCACTTCCGGAGCGCGCCCGCATCGCTCCCCCATCCGACGTGGAAGGGGGTGCCGTGCACTGCACGCGGCTCAACCGGCCGTCCGTGCATACGATTTACCCGCCGGTGGCCGAGGCGTACTTCTTCGCGGTCGATCGCCTCTCGCCGGACGCCGCACGCCACAAGCCCCTCCAGACGGGGGCCGCGCTGCTGTCGCTCGCCACCACCGGGCTCCTCGTCCTGGCCCTGCGGCGGCGCGGCGACCCCCGTAGCGCCGTCTACTGGGCGTGGTGTCCCGCCGTCCCCGTCGAGGCCGTGAACAACGCCCATGTCGATGTGCTGGGGGTGCTGTTCGCGGTGGCCGGGCTCGTCCTGGTGGCGCGGGGGCGGCGGGTCGGGGGCGGGCTGTTCATCGGGGCCGCGATCGCCACCAAGCTGATGCCCGCCGTGGTGCTGCCCGGCGCGCTCTGCGGGGTACGCCGCGTGCGCGACGCGGCGGCTGTCCTGCTGCCCGCCGCCGCCCTGGTCGCCCTCTCCTACCTGCCCTACGCCCTGGCGTCACGGGACTCCGTCTTCGGGTACCTCGGTGGCTATGTGGAGGAGGAGGGGTACGACGACGCGTCGGTCCGCAACCGCTACGCTCTGCTGCGTCTGGTGCTGCCCGACGCGTGGGCACTGCCGGTCGTGGTCGCGGTCACGGCGGCCGTCGCGGCGTACGTCCTGTGGCGCGGAGACCCCGAACGGCCATGGAGTGGGGCCCTGTTGGTGACCGGGACCGCGTTCCTGCTCCTCACCCCGGGCTACTCCTGGTACGCGCTGCTGCTCGTCGCGCTCATCGCTCTGGACGGCCGGTGGGAGTGGCTCACGGTCGCGGCGGCGGGTGCGGCCAAGTACGTGACGGGCCGCGCCTTCGCCGAGCCCGACGACGTGGGCACCACGGCCTACGCGGTCGCGGCGGCGGCCGTACTCATCGGCTGGGGCGTGCGAAGAAGCCGGGTGGCGCGGGGAGTTCTTACGGCTCCATGACGTGGGCGCGGGACGGGGGGCCGGGGCGCTCTGGGCCCGTAGCGTTCCGGCCATGCGTGTACTCGTCACCGGCGGCGCCGGATTCATCGGTTCCCATATCGTCGAAGCCCTCACTGCGCGCGGCCACGAACCCGTCGTGTTCGACACCCTGCTGCCCACGGCCCATGCCGAGGCCCCGGAGCTGCCGGATGCCGAGTGGATCCCCGCTGACGTACGGGACCCGGAGGCGGTGCGGCGGGCGCTCGGCGGGGTGGACGCGGTGTGCCACCAGGCAGCGATGGTGGGGCTCGGCAAGGACTTCGCGGACGCCCCCGCCTACGTATCGTGCAATGACCTCGGTACGGCGGTGCTGCTCGCCACGATGGCCGATGCGGGGCTACGGAACCTCGTCCTGGCCGGGTCGATGGTGGTGTACGGGGAGGGGCGCTACGACTGCCCGGGCCACGGAACGGTGCGCCCCGGGCCCAGGTCGGTCGCGGATCTGGAGGCTGGACGGTTCGAGCCCAACTGCCCTCGATGCGGCGCCGAGTTGGCGTCGGGTCTTGTGGGAGAAGACACACCGATGGACCCACGGAATGTGTATGCGACGACCAAGCTCGCCCAGGAGCACCTGACGGCGGCCTGGGCCCGGACGACGGGCGGACACGCCGCGTCCCTGCGCTACCACAATGTGTACGGCCCCGGGATGCCGCGCGACACCCCTTACGCCGGGGTCGCCTCGCTGTTCCGGTCGGCGCTGGCCAGGGGCGAGGCGCCGCGTGTCTTCGAGGACGGCGGGCAGCGGCGGGACTTCATCCATGTGGGAGACGTGGCGGCGGCGAACATCCTGGCCCTGGAGTCGGTCGCGGCGGGTGGCGAGCCCGGAACCCTTACCGCGTACAACACAGGCAGCGGGACACCGCACACGGTCGGCGAGATGGCCGCCGCACTCGCGGCCGCGCACGGCGGTCCGGTGCCGGTGGTGACGGGTGAGTTCAGGCTCGGGGACGTACGGCACATCACGGCGGACTCGGCGCGGCTACGAGCCGACCTGGGGTGGCAGCCGGAGACCGGATTCGCCGAGGGGATGGCCGAGTTCGCTAGGTGCGCGCTGCGGGAAGGGTGACCTCGAAGCGGCAGCCGCCGGTCACATTGTGTACGTCGGCGTGGCCCGCGTGCGCCTCGACGATGCCGCGCACAATGGCCAGACCAAGTCCCGCGCCCGCAGGAGGAGTCCGGGCATCGGTGCCGCGCCATCCCGTGTCGAAGACGCGGGGCAGGTCCTCGTCGGAGATACCGCCGCAGCCGTCCGTGACGGACAGGACGACGTGGTCCGCACTGTGTTCGGCGGCGACCGCGACGGTGCCGTCGGCCGGGGTGTGCCGGATCGCGTTGACCAAGAGGTTGGCCAGGACGCGAGTCATCTCCTTGCCGTCGACCTCGATGGGCACGGCGTCGACCTGACCGCCGACGAGGCGCACCCCGTACTCGCGGGCGAGCGGATCGGCGCCGGCGAGGGCGTCGCCCACCAGGTCGTACACGGAGATGCGGGCCGGGGTGAGGGCGAGGGCTCCGGCGTGGATGCGGGAGAGCTCGAAGAGGTCGCCGACCATGCCGTTGAGGCGCTCCACCTCGGTACGGATCTGCCGGTGGTAGCGGGCGGGGTCGTCGACGATGCCGTCTTCGAGCGCCTCGGACATGGCGCGCAGCCCGGCGAGCGGGGTGCGCAGATCGTGCGAGATCCAGGCGACGAGCTCGCGGCGCGAGGTCTCCAGGGCATGCTCCCGTTCCCGGGACGCGGCGAGCCGTTCGCTGGTGAGCGCCAGTTCCCGGCTGATCGCCACCAGTTCGGCGGGGGCCGTCTCGGCGGGCGGCGTGAAGGACCCGCCGTCCCCGAAGTCGCGTGCCGCAGTGGCCAGTTCGCGGCTGCCGACGACGACGCGGCGGCCCAGCAGCAGCGCAGTGGGGAGCGAGACGACCGCCGCCATGGCGACGACCGTGGTGACCACGGTGAGGTCGTGCGAGGACAGGAACATCGCCCACGCCACGGCGAGGGTCCCCGCGAGCATCGAGCCGACCGCGACGGTGGTGACCACGGCGAGGGACGCGCCGATCGAACGGTGCCGAAGCAGCCGCAGCGCCCCCGCGCCGAGCAGGCCGACAGCGGCGGCGCCCAGGAAGGCGTACAGGGCGATGAGCAGCATGTCGCGCACGGCGGATCAGCCTTCCTCATGGTCCGGACGGCTCGGACGGTCCGGATCGAAGCGGTAGCCCGCGCCCCAGACCGTCTGGATCAGCGCAGGATGGGCCGGGTCGTCCTCGATCTTCGCGCGCAGCCGCCGCACATGGACGGTGACGGTGGACAGATCCCCGAAGTCCCAGCCCCACACGTCGCGCATCAGCCGCTCCCGTGAGCAGACCCGCCCCGGGTGTCGTAGGAAGTGCACCAGCAGGTCGAACTCCCGGAGAGTCAGGGCGAGATCACGCGCGCCCTTGACTGCCCGACGCCCCGCCGGGTCCACCTCGATGCCCGCCGCACGCAGCGCCGCGCCGGGCGCGGCAGCGGCGGCGCTGCTCCTGCGCAGCACGGACTCGACGCGCAGCACCAGCTCCCGTGGGCTGAAGGGCTTGGTGACGTAGTCGTCCGCCCCTATCTCCAGACCCAGAATCCGGTCGTCCTCGTCGCCGCGCGCGGTGAGCATCACCACCGGGACGGGGCCGCGCGCATGCAGCTCCCGGCACACCTGGAGCCCGTCCATGCCCGGCAGCATCAGATCCAGGACAACCAGATCCGGCCATCGCGAGTCTGCCGCCCGCAGGGCCTGCACCCCGTCGCCCGCCCGCTCGACGGTGAAACCCGCCCGCTCCAGATAGCCGGTGACGACTTCGGCGACGGTCGGATCGTCGTCCACGACCAGGATGTTCCGCATACCGACAGCCTCGCATCCCGGGGAGGCGAAAGCCTTCCAGCGATCCCCCGCCCCGGTTGATGTCCGTGTTTCGTAAGGTCTCCGGATCCCTTTTGTCCGGTCTGGATTCGTACGGTGAATGCCGTGACCGACTCGAACCCCGCAACCTTTCCCACTCCCACGGACACGGTGGATGTCGTCCTGCCCTGCCTCAACGAGGCCGAGGCCCTGCCCTGGGTGCTGGAGCGCATCCCACCGGGCTGGCGGGCGATCGTCGTGGACAACGGCTCCACCGATGGCTCCGCGGAGCTCGCCCGCTCGCTGGGGGCCGCCGTGGTCACCGAGGAGCAGCGCGGCTTCGGCGCCGCCTGCCACGCCGGACTGCTCGCGGCCGAGGCGGATATCGTCTGCTTCTGCGACTGCGACGCCTCCCTGGACCCAGGCCTCCTGCTCTCCTTCGTACGTCACGTCGCTTCGGACGAAGCCGACTTGGTCCTGGGCCGCCGACGCCCCCAGTCCCTGGGTGCCTGGCCCTTGCACGCCCGCGCCGGGAACCTGGCGCTCGCCCGGATGCTGCGCCGCCGCACCGCGCTGCGCCTGCACGACCTGGGCCCGCTGCGCGCCGCCCGCCGCAAGCCCCTTCTCGCGCTCGACCTGACCGACCGGCGCAGCGGCTACCCCCTCCAGATGGTGGTACGCGCCGCCGACGCGGGCTGGCGGGTGCGCGAGCGGGACGTCCCGTACCTTCCCCGTACCGGAAAGTCCAAGGTCACCGGCACATGGCGGGGCACCTGGCAGACGGTCCACGACATGCGGAAGGTGCTCGCCGACGCCCCCGTGGAGGTGGCCCGTTGAGCACCCTGCTCGTGATCGCCAAGGAGCCGGTCCCCGGCCGGGTGAAGACCCGCCTCTCCCCGCCCTTCAGCCCGGAGGACGCCGCCAGGATCGCGGAGGCGTCGCTGGCCGACACGCTGCAGGCGGTCGCCGAGACCGCTGCCACGCGACGTGTCCTGGTGCTCGACGGGGCACCGGGTCCCTGGCTGCCCCCCGGGTTCGACGTGGTGCCGCAGTGCGCGGGCGGCCTCGACGAGCGCCTGACCGCCGCCTTCGGCCTCTGCACGGGACCCGCCGTGCTGATCGGCATGGATACTCCCCAGGTGACCCCCGCGCTCCTCGGCACGGCACTCGACTTCGGCTCCTCGTCCGAAGCCTGCTTCGGCCCGGCGGCGGACGGCGGCTTCTGGGCGCTGGGCTTCGCCACATCGCCGGAACCGGCACTGTTGCGCGGAGTCCCCATGTCCGTGCCCGAGACCGGGGCGGTGCAGCGTGGCCGGCTGATCGCCGCGGGGCTTGCCGTACGCGACCTGCCGGTGCTGCGCGACGTGGACACGGCAGCCGTCGCGACGGCGGTGGCCACCGAAGCGCCCGGCACCCGGTTCGCCGCCCTGCACGCGGAGTTGACCGGGGCTCGGGCGGTGCGCCGGTGACCGCCGACAAGGACTCGGTGCTCTACGCACCCGCCTGGCGGGCAGACCCCTACACCGACGCCCTGCGCACCGGCCGTGGCCCGCTCTTCCTCAGCCGGGGAGACGGCTGGCTGCTGCCGCTGGAGGTGGAACGCTGGTGCGGAGCACCGGATGCCGCCGATGCGACGGTCCTCGACCGGTGCCGGGGCCCGGTCCTCGATGTCGGCTGCGGCCCGGGCCGGCTGGTCGCGGCCCTCGCCGCGCTCGGCATACCCGCGCTGGGGATCGACGTGAGCGCGGCGGCGGTGGACCGCACGGTACAGACGGGCGGCACCGCGCTGTGCCGGTCGGTCTTCGACCCCCTGCCGAGCGAAGGACGCTGGGGCACGGTGCTACTCATCGACGGCAACATCGGAATCGGCGGCGACCCCGCAGCGCTCCTGCTGCGCATCGCCGAACTCATCGCACCGGATGGGAAATTGATAGTAGAGGTAGCGGCACCGGAAGTGGACGAACGCATCCAGGTGCGTGTGGACGACGGCCGCGGAGCCCGCGGAGCCGCCTTCCCATGGGCCAGAACCGGTGCCGAAGCGCTGCGCACCTCCACCGAGGCCACCGGCTGGACCGGCCAGGAAAGGTGGCGAACGGAAGGGCGCCGCTTCGTATCGCTGAGCCGCCGACTCCATGACTGAACACGGCGGGACAGCCAAGGCGCGTGGCTCATGATGTCGCGGGCGTGAACAGCTCGAGGCCGGACAGCTGGAGGGCGAGTGGGCCCACAAGGACGGCGGTCTCCTGCAACAGGGAGCGAGGAAGTGCGCTGCCCTGTGCCACCGGTGCGCCGTCCCACGGCAGTCTCTCGCTTCCTCGATCCGCTGGCGCCGGGTCGACTGCCAGCCGATGAGCCGCTGGTCGATGCCCGAGATCTCCATGACGGGCCGGCGGCCCGGGTCACCTCGCGCGACTCCCACGCCCACCCGAGCCGGGCGGACACCTCCTCCATGAAGCAGGGGCATTGCACGATTGCGATTGATCCGGTTCGCCGGTCTCACGAGTGACGTGGTGTCATGTCCGTTGTGCGGCAAGGGACCCCGGAGAGCAGAGCAGGCACGGTGCTGGTGATCATGTGGTTGTCGAGACCCATGAGAACCGGTGCCGCCGTGTGGGAGCCGTGTTGATGTGCACGTGCAGACAGCAGCTCTCCGATCGAGTAGGAGGTCATCTCCTCGTAGGCGATCGGGCGAGACTTCTTGAAGACGTCGCGTGTGTCTTGCGGTACAGGCGACGGCTGCTGATGTTCGCCATGGCCTTACCCATGCCCCACCACGCATCCTCGAACTGCTTGATGCCACGCATGCACAGCGCGAGAATCTGTTCCTCTTCGTCGGAGGTCACCAGTGGCGTTCGGACTCTCCACCGGTTCAGACACATCGGAGAGCGTCATCAGCTTTCCGGCTCGCCCCTGCGCGAACTGGGAGCTTGCGTCGGGGGCGGGTAGCCCCAGCAGGATGGGAATCCGGCGAGGGCGGCGGCCTGGTCGACCTGATCGCCGGTGGCATACAGCTTCACTGCGTAGGGGGCTTCCAGCTCACCCACCAAACCCGGAGCAGTGACCAACAGCCCACGTGAAGCAGCCTCGTTCCTGTCATGACAGGAACGAGGCTGCTTATGGAGCGCTGGGCAGGCCTTGCACCTACATTTCCCCGCAGGAAGCGGGGCGTCCTTCCTTGGACGACCAACGCACAGGCAACCGCACCGCCGAAGCGATCCGCGCGCCCTCAAGATCAACTATAGACCAGGCCGGCCGGAGCTCGCACCAGGGCAGACACCCCGGCGGCGAGCGGCGGCTATTCCCTAGGCAGCCGGGTCCCGGGAAGGTCTCTCATCCAGATCTGCTTGTGAACGTCCGAGTCCACAGCAAGAGGCGTTAAGGCGTGCCACCTTCGGTATCGGTGCGCACTGTGGTCCAGTGGGCGCCATGAAGCGTTCTTCCCGTACGCCCGGTGTCCTCGTTCGGTTCTCAGCTGGGATGCCGTTGTTCTTCGCGCTGCTGCTGCTCACCGCCACGGGACCAGCCTACGGAAGCGGGCCGATCCTGTCGCTCGAGGTGTGCGCCGGGGTTGAGGTTCCTGCGGGATACGCCTGCGAGCCCTCCCCCAAGCAGTGCTTCACCACACCGTGCCCGCAGTACGCGGTAGTGCCGGCCGACGAACGCCGGGGGATGCGGGCCGGCGGGCGTTGCGGTGCCAGTGTCCGGTGAGGGCGACCGCCGACGGCGGACGGCCCCTACCAGGACACGAACCGGCTCAGCGCATGCTCACCCGGAACGTGCTGAGCACGGCCTTGTGGTCGGTCGGCCAGGTCCAGGTGGGCTCCCAGAACGTGTCCCTGCCCGATTCCTCCACCCGCTCGTTGCGCACGATGGTGCTGGACGGCCCGACGATCACACTGTCGAGCAGCCGGAGCCGGCGGTCGGGGTGGTAGAAGACAAAGTCGATCCGGTCCCGCTCGTCGGCCTTCGGCGCCCAGGTGAGCTCTCCGACGTCGGCGCCCGGGTTGTCGCTCGGCCAGGTGAAGCCCGGTACACGGACAGGATCCGGGTGGATCACACGGTAGCTGTCGCGGAAACCCGCGTCCTCGATCGCCTTCGTCGTCGACCACTCGACAACGATGCCGTTGTGGTCGAACAGGTTCCGGGTCCGGCGGTTCCAGTCGCGGTGCGAGGGCTCGTTGAAGTCACCGGCCAGCAGCGTGAGCCGCCCCTTGGCGCGCTCCTTCGCGGCGTCCGCGAGCACCGTCCTTGTCACCCTCGTGCGCCCCGAAGCCTCGTTGAGCCGCGTGATCAGGCCCACATCGGTGATCGGGCCGGTCGGTATCTCGCCCCAGCCGTACTCGGAGGTCTCCAGGGGTGCCGGAGTGCCGCCGCCGTAACCGCGCGGGAGGTAGTTGACGTAATAGCGGTACTCCAGATGCCCCGAGTAGGCCGCGACTTCGGTGCCGTCGACCGAGACGACCGCCTTCGACCAGGAGGGGAAGGATGCGTGCTCGACGATCGGGTAGCGCGAGATCACCCCGGGGTCGGTCGGGTTCGCATTGTCGAAGTACGTGAGTCCGCGCGCGGCGAGATCGGCCAAAAGGTTGGCCACCCGCTCGGGGTTCGACTCGCTGAGCATCACCACGTCCGGCTCGACCGCGGCAACGGTGTCGGCGATACCTGCCCGGCCGCCCGGCACCCGGCTGCCGCCGAGCCAGATGTTGAACTGCATGACCTTGAGCGTTCGCTTCGAGGGATGGCGGCGGCTCCGCGCATCCTGCGGCTTGGCTTCGGCCACGCCCATTCCCAGCACTCCGGCTCCGACGGTCGCGCCGACCATCCCGAGCAGCTCACGACGCTTGACCATCCATGACCTCCAGCAATTTCCGTACATCTATGGCACGAGCACACACGGGCGAGACGATGTTTCTACGCTACTCATGTATAAGGCGTGAACCCGGGTGCAACTTTTGAATGTTGAACACTCAACAGGGCATTGTCACGTTGGCTGGCCGGGGAGATGAGCTTCTGGTGGGTGATGCTGGTCGTCGTCGTTGGACAGCGCGCCGCCGTCGTACGAAGGGCACCGGTCCGGCAACCCAAACTGCCGCTGCCGGACCGCTTGGACAATCGCTTCAGGCCGCGCAGGTGAGCGGCTCTCGTGGATGACAACGGCCGCATCGAGCGCGCCTCATACGAGCTGTGGAGCCCGGGCGTGCTGGAACCACGGGCACGCCCCGATGCGAAGCCTGATCCTCAGGGTGGAGACCGATTTCGACGCCCTGGCCCTGCAGGACCGCGCGGAGGTCCGCCAGGCCACCGCACTCCTGCGCGCACGGTCCAACTCGGGATGCCGACCGTCCGACCCACCGCGAGCGGTATCCGGCTCGGACGGGAACCATGAACCGGCCGGTACCGGCCGACCAACTCGCAAGGGCTGTCGTCGGGGGCGGATCAGCCACTACTACATCCGGAAACCCGCGGGCCCTCGCACTGCGGCGGCGGCGAGTTCGCCGATCCGGGCGGCGGGTACGGACACACCGGGCGCTTGCTGGACCCAGGCCACGAATTCCTTGGCAGTGAGGCCGGACGGCGGCTGTCCCACGTACGGGATGGCGTACAAAGGGGTGTTGGGTTCGCTGCGCCAGCTGTCGGACAGTGTGCCGATGTCTACCGCGTCGAAGCCGAGTACGTCCAGCAGGTCGGCCACCTCCTTCTTGGCGTCCGGGTCGTCACCGGAAAGTGGCAGCGCGGTACGGTCGGGGGCTCCGGTCGGGCGGAACAGCTCCATCAACTGCCTGGGGCCGATGTTGTGCAATGCCTTCACCACCCGGGCATCTGCGAGGTGGCGCTGCACCAGTTCACTGGAGGTCAGCTCGTTGCTGTCGAGTTCCGGCACTTCGAAGTTGGAATGTGGCGCGTAGTTCATCGGGTCGATCACGGTCTTACCGGCGAGCTCCGCCCAGGGCAGCTGCTCGTGGGCGGCCAGCGGCACGGATGCGATGACCAGATTGCCGGCGCTTGCCGATTCGGCCGGGGTGGCCGCGCGGGCCCGCTCGCCGAGCTCCGCGACGGTATCGGCCAGGGTCTCGGGGCCGCGTGAGTTGCTCAGGACGACGTTCAGGCCGGCGTCGACGGCGCGGCGGGCGACCGCGATGCCGACCATGCCGGTGCCGATGACGCCGAGGGTTGTTGTGCTCACTCTGTTCTCCGTTCGTGTTTCCCCGCGTCGCGGCATCCAGCGGGTAGGACCGCTCCGGGGCTCGTACTCATCACAGCCGAAGTGACCTGCGCGAACAATGACCAGAAACGCCCGGCAGCAATCACATCATGTGATAGATCAGGCAGATGGAACTGAGAGCGTTGCAGTACTTCGTCACCGTTGCCGAGGAGCTGCACTTCGGGCGCGCGGCACAACGGCTGGGCATAGTGCAGCCGGCGGTGAGCCAGCAGATCGCCCGGCTGGAACGCGAGCTCGGCGTGCGCCTGCTCGACCGCACCTCGCGGCGGGTGCGGCTCACCCTGGCCGGCGAACGAGTGCTCGCAGCGGCCCGTAAGACCCTCGCTGCGGCGGCCCGGGTGCGGGTGGTGGCCGGCGAACCGGCGGCCGTCCTGCGGATCGGGGTGGCGTCCTGCGTCACCCGACGGCTCGACCGGGCGGTGGGCCGCCTGAGCGACGGCGAACGCCCCGCCGAGCCGAAACTGGTCGACCTGCCGGTGGCCGCGCGACTCGACGCCGTCCGCGACGGCGAGCTGGACCTGGCGCTGGTGCGGGGCGCGCTCGCCTCCGCGGCGGTGACCGTGGTGCGCGCCTGGTCTGAGCCGCTGTACGCAGTGTTCGCGCATGAACACCCCGCCGCCCGCAGGCCCGCGGTCAACCTGCACGACCTCGATCCGTACGGTCTGCGGCTTCCCGCCCGAGACAGTGACCCGCCGATGCATGACGCCATCCTCGCCGCCCTGCCCGTGGCCCCGCTGCGGCCGCCTGCCGGGGACATGCTCAACGTGTTGTTCGAGGTGGGCCGGGATACCGAGGGCTGGACGCTGATGGCAGCCGAGCAACTCGACGGGTCCCGCTCCGCGCGGCTGCTCCAGATGCCGCTCGACCCCCCGGTGACCGTCGACGGCCACGTCGTCACCTCACTGGCCACCCCGGAGTCGTGCGTGGCGTCGTACGTAGCCGCGTTCGCGGATTGAACTGCCGCCTCAGGCACGTACTTCGTTCCGGGCGGAAACGCCGTATCCCGCCCGGACCCAGCGGAAATACACTGAGCTCGTTCTTATGGTTTGCCCTGAACGATGTCCTGAACTTGATTGCTCGTACGAGGATTCCAGGGACGTGAACACGGCCTCCGTCTGTCCTGTGCTCCACATGGAGCGGCAGTTGACCGGCACGACGGCCGTGGGGAACAGGTCTGCTGCATCACGATGTTCGGCGGAAGCGTTCGCGGTGGCGTCACACTTTGGGGACTGTACGAACTGACGGAAGCGTTGCTGTGCGCGAACGGGCCAGTAACCCGTTACCCGAGCAGAAGACCAGCGGTTCAGGTGCGCAGGCGCGAGGACACCCGACGAAGGCAGGTGCCCGCGGAGAACGGTACGTTCAGCTCTGGGGGGTGTCAGCGGGCAGCCTTTCGGGCGACGGCGACTATCGCGGCACGAGGCACCTCGGCGACGAAGACGCCATCGGATCGGTAGACGACGGGTGCCGGCGTGAAGTCGACCTTCGCGGGCAGGCCCGCCAGGTACTTCTCGTGCTGGAAGTACTGCTCCAGGACCTGCCAGCAGGCGTCGGTCCCGCCCAGCGTGGCGAAGAACCCGCCGACTCCGTACATGTCGGCCACGTACGCGCACATGCGCCGGCGGGCTTCCTCCTCGGTGTCACCACGGACGACCAGCGGGTCGTACAGGTCGATGACGCGAGCCGGCGTTCCCGCCTCCTCGAAGAGTTCGGCCAGCGGACCGCGGGAGAAGTGCCGGTAGTCGTGGCCCGCCGTGGTGTGGGGGTGGACGATGTCGGTGAAGAAGTGCGCCATGGGGCTGGTGTCGTCGAAGTCGTGCAAAACCACCCTGCCTCCGCCCCTGACGACGCGCAGGCCCTCGGTGACCGCGTTGAGCCTGTCCTGCGGCGCGATGTGGTGGGTTCCATAGGCGAGCAGCGCCGCGTCCATGGTTCCGTCCGCCAGGAAGAGGTGGTCCGCCGCTTGGCGCACGGCGGCCAAGCCCTGGGCGAGGGCCCGTTCGACCATGTCTCCGGAGAGGTCGCCCGTCAGGATGTGCACACGGTTCCGCAGGTCGGGGGCGTTCTCGTGGACCGCGCGTGCGATGGTTCCGTCCCCGCCGAGCACGTCGAGGACGGTGCGGGGGGCCGCCGTGTCCGAGGGGGCGGCCAGTTCCAGCAGTTGCCGCATTCCCCTCCAGCGGACGGATGAGTTCCGCTGCGCCCTGCGGTAGGAGTCGCCGCGTCCGGTGTCGTCGGAATCGAATTCCGTGGTCGTCGCGACCAGTGCCCTCAGCGCTTTGTCGGCGCCCGGGCGGCCGAAATCCACGGACGCCTTCAGGACGGGGTGGGCCTGCACTGTGTCGCACAGATAGGTTTCGAGGGTCATGGACGGCAAGTAGGTGTCCATCCCCGCCGGAGCATCCGCCCGCATTTCCACCAATCCGGTCATTCGATGGATCTCATCGTCGACCACCGGTTCTCCCGAATGCAGGGCGATCACCCTCCGCAGCTCACGAGCGGCCCGCAATTCCGTCGGCCGGCACTGGGGTGCGCGATTGACGGATCTCCGGGGCACCGGCGCCCAGCCAGTCCGGT
The DNA here is from genome assembly GCF_042871445.1 of Streptomyces sp. NPDC005794. Classification (NCBI taxonomy): domain Bacteria; kingdom Bacillati; phylum Actinomycetota; class Actinomycetes; order Kitasatosporales; family Streptomycetaceae; genus Streptomyces; species Streptomyces sp. NPDC005794. The sequence goes on along the minus strand of NZ_JBIAIN010000025.1, from coordinate 71,128 downwards.
CCGCAGTTTCACCGTCGCACCCTGTCAGGACCCCGATCCCCGCGTCAAGAGTGCTTTCGGAGGGATATCTCCCCGGCCTCCCCTGGGGGCGCGCGACGCCTGCCGCCTCGGTCGGCGGCGCGAACTCCAGGGAAGAGAAGATTGACTTCGGCCAGATTCCGGATACCACGATTCATGAGTATCCACGCCCCATGGACACGGGGCACCGAGCATGGCATTCGAAGGGGCGAAGCATCTCATATCGACGGATTACCGTCGACGAGCCTGCGACTGTCCCGTCGGCGAGCCCGACCGTGGGGGCAACTTCGTCATCTCGCGCCCGGGGAATCCCATTCCCCAGGCGGTACCGGTCGGGGCCCGACCCCCGGAGCCGGTTTCGGCCGGACGAAATAAACCGTCCATCGGTAGTCCCCTGGTAGATTGGCGCAAATTCGCCCTTCTCCGCGACCTGCACCGGTCGGCCCGGGGTGTACTCGGCGAAGCCGGGAAGCGGTTCTCCTGCTCCACCGTGAGAGCGTGACACGGATCGATACGAAATCATTTCGAGTCCTTCTCGGAAGAAGCATGCGGGATTTCCGGGGAACGGGAACCGCCGGAAGGGTCCCGCGCAGCAGGACCCTTACCGGGCTCCACGATCGAGGAGAGGCGGAGCAGGACTGCCATGTCATGGATTCAAGATGTACTGACAGCGGTGTCGGAGATGAGTCCGGCCGCCAGATTCGCTCTGGCCTCGGCGTTCGCCTTCGCGGAATCGGGGCTTGGGGCGGGCATGTTCGTCCCCGGCGAGGTCGCGGTCCTGGCGTTGAGCGCCGGAACGGAGGGGACCCGTCCGCTGCTGGCGCTCTTCCTCGTCGTGGCGGTCAGCAGTTCGGCCGGCGACCACATCGGCTACTTCCTCGGCATCCGCTACGGGGAGCGGATGCGGGAGACGCGCCTGGTACGCCGGATCGGACAGCACCACTGGGATCGCGCCCAGGTGCTCTGCCACCGGCACGGGGCGGCCGCCGTCTTCCTGACCCGTCTGCTGCCCGTCGTCCGTACGCTCACGCCGGCGACCGCCGGGGTGGGCTCGGTGCGCTACCTCCGCTTCCTGCCCGCCTCCCTCGCCGGAGCCGCGATGTGGTCCGCGCTCTACGTGTCGGCGGGGTCGCTGGTCTCGGCCTCCTTGCGGGAGGCCGAGACCCTGGTCGCCAACATCCTGTGGGTCCTGCTGGGTGTGGCGGCCGCCCTGACGGTCGGCGTCGTGTGGTGGCGACGGAGGCGCCACCGTACCCCCTGACGCGACGCGGTCACTCGTCGGGCGGCCGGCGGAAGCCGCGGGCGGCGAGCAGCATCATCGTCAGCATCAGACCGAGGGCCGCGCACAGCGCCGCGGGCACCTCGCTCCCGACCTGCCCTCCGAGTGCGAGGCTCCGGGACGCCTCCACCGCGTAGCTCACGGGGTTGACGGTGGCGACGGCCGCCAGCCAGCGGGGCAGCACATCGACCGGCACGAACGCGCTGGAGGCGAACATCAGCGGGAAGTTGACGAAGAAGCCGATGCTGGAGAGCACTTCCACCTTGCGCAGCCACGCGGCGAGGGCGATGAAGACCCAGATCAGGGACCAGATCACCAGGGTGGACAGCAGCAGCGCCGCCACCAGGCCTCCCATACCTCCCCTGGCCTGGTATCCGAACAGCAGATGGCCGCCAGTCACCAGGACCAGCAGCTGCATCCCCGAGCGAGTCAGGTCGGCGATCGAGCGCGCCACCAGGACCAGCGGCAGCGACAGCGGCAGGACGCGGAAGCGGCGCACCATCCCGCCTTCCATGTCCCGTACGAGGCCCACCCCTGCGGACTGCGAGGTGCCGATCCCCGTGGTGACGAGAAGGGCGGGCAGCAGGAACTCGATGTAGGACACGCCCTGCGGGAGGATCGAGCGGTCTGCGAGGCTGCCGAAGACCTGGCTGATCAGCAGCAGCATCACCACCGGCTGGGCCACGCTGAACAGCACGACCCTGCGATCCGCGTAGACGAGGCGGATCTGACGCGCCGTGAGGACCCACAGTTGCGCGGCTCTGCCCGGAGTCCTCCAGCGCGGGCCTCCCGACCTCGCTGCGGGGTGGGCGGGGGGCGCCATCGTCCGAGGTGCGTTCACGTGGTCTCCGGGGTGTCGCCGGTGCGCCGGTGCGCCTCCGGGGTGGCGATCCGGCGGGCCGCGTGCGCCGGGGCGGGGCCACTGGACTCCGCACGGTTGAAGGCGAGGTAGACGTCGTCCAGGGAGGGCTCCGAGTGGCGGATCTCGGTCACATTCTGTCCGACGGCGTCCAGCACTCGGATCACCGTGGCCAGGTCCGCCGAACCTCCCGCCGGTACGGTCAGTTCGCGCTGCGCGGCTTCCACGCTGGGCGGGAACCCGGCCCTGTGCAGGGCGTCGGCGGCCACGGCGGTGTCGCCATGCGGTTCGATCCTGAGCGAGATGGAGCCGCTGCCGGCCCGTGATTTCAGCTCGGCCGCCGTGCCGGAGACGAGGACCCGGCCGGCCCCCAGGACGGTGATGCGGTCGGCGAGCCGGTCGGCCTCCTCCAGGTACTGCGTGGTGAGCAGGACGGTGGTGCCGCCGCGTGCGAGCTCTTCGACCATCTCCCACAGTCCGATGCGGCTGAGCAGGTCGAGCCCGACGGTCGGCTCGTCCAGGAACAGGACGTCGGGGCGGCCGACCAGCCCCAGGGCCAGGTCCAGCCGGCGGCGCATCCCTCCCGAGTAGGTCACCGCCTTCCGCGCCCCGGCGTCGCGGAGGCCGAACGCCTCCAGCAGTTCGTCCGCCCGGTCACCGGCCTGCGCCTTGGAGGCTCCGCACAGCCGGGCCACCAGGACGAGGTTGTCGTACCCGGAGAGCTGCTCGTCGAGCGAGGCGAACTGCCCTGTGACCCCGATGCGCCGGCGTACCTCCTCGGGCCGGCCGGTCACGTCGAAGCCGGCGACCGAGGCGGCGCCCGACGTGGGGGGCGTCAGGGTGGACAGGATGTTGACGAGGGTGGTCTTCCCCGCTCCGTTGTGGCCCAGGAGACCCATGATCTCTCCCTGAGCCACCGTCAGGTCCACGCCGTCGAGGGCCCGGACGGCTCCGAAGCGCTTGTGCAGACCGGTGGCGTCGATCGCTCCGTCCGCCGCCATCAGCTCAGCACGCGCCCGTACAGCGAGCGCACGGCCCGGGACCGCCGGTGGTCCAGGTGGACGAAGGCGCGCTGGAGCCAGCGGTCCTCGCCGTCGTAGCGCGGGACGAAGGCCGTACGCCCGTGCAGTGCGACGCGGTTGTCCACGTACACCAGGTCGGCCGGGTCCAGGACGAGTTCCTCGGAGACCGCGCGGACTGCGTCCGCCAGGGCGTCCATGGCCTGCCGGCCCCAGGGGTCCGTCGTGTGGGTGGCGTGGAAGTCGACGCGGATGTCCGGGTCGTCCGCGTCGCCGGTGAGCACGGCGTGCGGCTTGGTCCCGCTGTCCGGCCGTTCGAAGGAGGGAGGCGGTTCGGTGGTGAACAGGGGGCGCCGCAGCGTCTCGCGCGTTCCGGCGTCCACGTGCTCCATCGCGGCGCGGACGGAGGCGACCCGGAGTCCGGCGGCCCGGTCGTGGTCACTGCGGACGCAGAACAGCCCGACGTAGTCGGGGCGATGGAGGTGGAAGGCGTTCTCGGTGTGCATCTCCAGCGGGACGGAACCGGCGTTGGACTGCTGGTCCTCGCGGCCGGGCACGGGCACCACGTTCTGGACGAGCGCCCCCTGCTTCTCGTTGCGGTAGGCGATGACGTCTCCCAGCTCCATGGAGACGGCGCAGAGCACCGAGGCGCTCAGTGTCGCTCCGCGTTCCACGGAGTCCGACTCCTGCGGAGTGGCCGGCACGGAGTCGGCCGCGGGCAGGTTGCGTATGAGCAGCCTGCCCGTGGGGCCGGGGTCGTGTCGGAAGGCGCGGAGCCGGTCCTGGAGGCGGGCGGGCAGGTGGCAGGAGAGGCTGCGGCACCGGTCGAGCCATTCCTGCTCGTCCACGAGGCCGGGGGGCGTGCGCGTCAGCTCCATGGCCAGGAGCTCCACGTCGGCGCGTTCGGCGTCGGACAGTTCGAGGCGGCTTTCGGGGTTCATGCTGTTCCTCCGAGGGGTGGGGAGGGTTCGGTTCGGACCTGCGGCCGGCGGCTCGCGCACGCGGGGCCGCGTCCGGCGGTGTGCGGCTGGGCGGGTGCGTGCCTCAGCCGCGGCAGTGCTCCGAGACGGCGAACAGGGAGTGGCGGTCGCTGCCCGCGTACCGGTCCTCCTGCTCGGTCAGGACGCGGAACCCTCGCCGCTCCAGCTCGTCGGTCATTGCTCGGAGCCGGCCGGCGGTGGCGCTGCCGGGGCTGTCGTGCACCTCCATGGCGATCTGGCGGACCAGCGGCCAGTGCCGGTCCGCCAGGCCCCGCAGCACCTGCTGCTCGCCGCGCTGCACGTCGATCTTCAACATGTCGATCCGGTCCACGGGGTGTTCGTCGAGGACCGCGGAGAGGGGACGGAGCCGGCAGCGCACCGTCTCCTCCCGGAACCTGAAGGCGAGGAGTTCGTCCAGCATCCGCTCGGCCTCGGGCAGGTGATCGGTCCGCACCTGTCCTCTGACGAACGCCCGCTCCGCCTCGGTGTCCGCCAGCGTGCTGCGCGTGGACATGGTCGAGTAGCCCGGGTAATGGGTGAACTCGACCTCCTGATCCGTCTCGGCCAGGCCGTAGGGGTGGGCGAGCCCCGTCACTCCGTGGCGCTCCCGGTTGCGGCACAGGAGCTCGTACACCGAGGGGACCGGCTCGAAGGAGTGGACCGTGGCGCCGGGTCTCTCGGACTGCACGAAGAGGGTGAACATGCCGATGTTGGCTCCCACGTCGAAGACGACGGGGTTCTCCGGAAGGTGCAGCGCCTCCGGCAGGTAACCGCGGCGGGTGAAGATCTCGTCGTAGAGGAACTCGGTCTCGTGCTTGTTCACGCCTTCCACGTCGGCAAGGGTGATGGTCATCGGTGTGGCCTTCCTCTGGGCTGGGGTGGGCGGTGGCCGGGCGGCGTCGGGTCGCCACCGCCCGGCCAGGCACTCCTCCGCCTCGTGGCGCGTGGCGCCGGACAGGCGGGACTTCCGAAACACGCCCTAGTCCGACATGGCGACCAGGATGCGGCGGTCACCGGTGAACGGCCTGCGGCCGTGCGCCGCCTGGACGTTGTCGACGAGCATGAGGTCCCCGGGCCGCCAGTCGTTGTCCACCGCGTGTTCCAGCCCGCGGTCGCGCACCTGCCGCATGTGGTCGGCGGGTATCGGGGAGCCGTCCGCGAAGGTCACCGACTGAGGCAGCTCCTCCGGAGGCAGCATCCCCATCAGCGCGGCGGCAGCCTCGTCGCCGAGCGTGGCCGGGTGCCACTGGTCGCTCTGGTTGAACCACAGCGGTTCGCCCGTCGAGGGGTGCTCGATCGTCGCGGGCCGGACGTGGCTGACCCGCAGCCCGTTGCGCACGTTCCACTGCCAGGTGGCGCCGGTGCGGGAGAGGTAGTCCTCGACCACGGACCGGTCCTCGGTCTCGAAGGTGTCCTGCCAGCTCTTGCCGAGTCCGCGCCCCCCGTGCAAATTCTGGGTGTAGCGCAGGCCGCCCGCGAAGGCCTCGCGGACCTCCCTGTCCAACGCCCGGTACCAGGCGGCATTGTCCACCACCGGTGTGGCGCCGCCGCTGTCGGCCGCCCGCTCGCAGTAGAAGAGCAGCCGGGCGGGCCACTGCGCGGCGTAGGACATCTCGCTGTGCATCGAGATGGTGAGCTCCTTCGGGTACTCCGTGGAGGTGTACACGTTGTGCCCCACCTTGGTGCGCGGGGAGTTGCCGAAGACGTACGCCAGGCGGTCCGGCAGCAGGAGCGGCATGATCTTCTCCAGCTCCTGCGGGCCTACCCCGAAGTCGCGCAGGACCAGCACCTTGTGGGTGGCCAGGAGTTCGTCGGTCCGCTCGGAGTCCTGGAGGAAGCCCGCAAGCGCGGCGGCGGTGGCGGGGAGGGAGTGACTGCCCGGGCTGATCTCGGCGGGCTGCCAGGGGGTGGTCGGTTGCATGGTGTGCTCTTTCATGCGTGGAGGAATTCCGTGATGAGCCGGTTGACCTGGGCGGGCCGTTCCAAGTAGCCGTAGTGGCCGCAGTCGGGCACGACGTGGTAGTCGGCCGCGGGCAGAGCGTCGGCGATCTCCTTCGCCAGGTGCGGCGGCGCCACGATGTCGTCGGCGAAGGCGATCACCCGGCAGGGGGCGGTGATCTTGGCCAGGTCCTCCCCGTGTTCGTCGGCGGTGCTGAGCTCCAGCTGGGAGCGGATGCCGGGGCCTTCGGTCACCGCCAGTTCGAAGAGGTCGAGCCAGTCGGCGATCCGCTCGTCGTCCGCGAGCGTCCGGGGCGAGAGGTTCTGCATCGCCCGCACCACCGCGCGGTAGCGCGGCGGCACAGAGACGCCGCTGTCGGCGAGGGCGATCTCGGCGGCGGTGGAGGCGGTCCTCATCCGGTCCGAGCGGGCCCGCGGCGCCATGAGGACGCACCGGGAGACCAGGTCGGGGCGGGTGCGGGCGACTTCGCGTGCGACCCTGGCCCCCAGGGACGTCCCCACGATCGCGCAGGGGCCGAGACCGAGGTGCTCGATCAGGCCGACGGTGTCGGCCGCCATGTCGTCGAGGGTGAAGGCGGGGCCGCCTCCGCTGGGGGCGATGCCGCGGTTGGTGAACGTGACGGCCTCGAAGCCCGCGGCGGCCAGCGCGGGCACCTGGTGCAGGTGCCAGCCCGTCTTGGCGGTGCCGCTTCCCATGATCAGGAGGACGGGGGGACCGCTGCCGGTGCGGTCGTGGTCCAGGTCGATCCCGTTGATCCGTGCCAGCATCCAGGCTCCCTCGATGTTTGTCGGCGGTCCGCAGGACCGGAGGCGGCCGGTGTACGGGCCGCGAGGGCGCGGGTGGGCGGGGTCCCGGCGGGACCGCCCACCCGCGCCCCGGTCACTCGGCCGCGGTCGCGGACTTCTCGTGGGACTCCATGGCCTCGATGAGGCTCTTGGGGCGCATGTCGGTCCAGTTCTCCTCGATGTAGTCCAGGCACTCCTGACGCGGGCGCTCGCGGACCACCGCCCGCCAGCCCGCGGGGATCTCGACGAAGTGCGGCCACAGCGAGTGCTGGTTCTCGTCGTTGACCAGGACGTGGAAGGCGCCCTCGGCGTCGTCGAAGGGGTTGGTCATCGTCACACCTCTCGTTTCTTCGTGCTGGCTCCCCGCAGGGAGTCCAGTCGGCGGGTCAGGACGCGGCCGACTTCGGCGACCGACATCGGTTCGGTGAGCATGGACATGTGGGCGGCGTCGACGCGGTGCACCTCGACGCTTCCCTCGGTGTGCGCGTCCCACGCCTCGGGGTCGAGGCTGCGGGTACGTTCCGCGGTCATCAGGACGATCCCGCAGCGGACGCGCCCGGGGGTGAAGGAGCGCATGAGCCGTACGTTGTTGACGTAGACGTCCTTGGCCGACGTCAGTTCGCCTTCGTCGAGGTGACCGAGCGAGCTGTCCACCCGGCGCAGGTGGGCGCGGAATTGCTCGAGCGGGAAGTGCCCGTCGCGTAGTTGAGCCTCGTCCCAGGCGAATCCCGACTCCCGCAGGTTGGCCGCGACGATCTCGGACTCCGACTCCCCGGCCCGCCGCCCGCCGGGGTCCCCCGTGCGGTGGGGAGGGTAGGCGTCCAGCACGGCGAGCAGGTCCACCCGCTCGCCGTCGCGCTCCAGCAGGCCGGCGACCGTGTGGGCCACGTGGGCCCCCAACGACCAGCCGAGCAGCCGGTAGGGCCCGTGCGGCCGGACGCGGCGGATCAGCCGGACGTAGTCGTCGGCCATTTCCTCGATGCTGCGCGGCAGTCCGACGCCGTCCGCGGGCGTGCGGGCCTGAAGGGCGTGGAGCGGGACATCCGCGGGGAGCCACGGCAGGAGGCCCGCGTACGCCCATCCCAGTCCGACGGCCGGGTGGACGCAGAACAGGGGCGGCTGGTCGCCGCGCCCCCGTAGCGTGAGAAGGGGTGCCGGGGCGCGGCGCTCGGCGCCCCGCCCGATGCGTTCGGCCAGGCCGGCCGGCGTCGGCGTCTCGAACAGGTCCCGTGCGGCCACGGGCACTCCGAGACGCTCGCGGACCCGCCCGACCAGCCGGACGGCCAGCAGCGAGTGCCCTCCGTTCTCGAAGAACCCGTCGTCAGCGCCGATCGACGTGCGTTCCAGCACCTCGGCGAACAACTCGCACAGGGCAGCCTCCCGTTCGTCCCGCGGCGGCCGGCCGGCCGCTTCAACGAGTGGTTCCGGTGCGGGCAGGGCGTCCCGGTCGAGCTTGCCGTTGGCGTTGGCCGGCAGGGCGTCCAGCACCAGGTAGGCCGCGGGCACCATGTAGGACGGCAGGAGGGCGGCCAGGTGCGTCCGCAGCTCCGCGGCGGTGGGCCGGGGCGGGCCGTCGGCCGGCACCGCGTACGCCACCAGTGCGCGTCCCCCCGGCCCGTCCTCCCGCAGGACGACTGCCGCCTCCCGCACGGCGGGGTGCTCGGTGAGCCTGGCCCGGATCTCGCCTGGCTCGACCCGGAAGCCGCGCAGCTTGATCTGCTCGTCGGCGCGGCCCACGTGGTGGACGCGCCCCTGCCGGTCCCGGCGCGCCAGGTCGCCGGTGCGGTACATCCGCTCCCCCGGCTCCCCGAACGGGCATCCGACGTACCGGCTCGCGGTGAGCCCCGGACGGCCGCCGTAGCCGCGCGCCAGCGACGCGCCGGCCAGGTACAGCTCGCCCGTCACGCCGGAGGGGACCGGTCGCAGCCGGTCGTCGAGCACATAGGCCCTGGTGTTGGGCACGGGGGCGCCGATGGCGGGCGTTGGGCCGCCCGGGGACAGGGCCCCGCTGGTCAGGGTGACCGCGGTGGCCTCGGTCGGGCCGTAGATGTTGAGCACGCGCCGGCCGGGGGCCCAGCGGTCCACGAGCGAGGCCGTGACCGCCTCGCCGCCGACGACGAGGCAGCGCAGGCAGTCCAGCCCCTCGGGGGTGAGGCCGGCCAGCACCGCCGGGGGGATGAAGGCGTGGCTGATCCGGTGCACGGCCAGGGTCTCGCCGAGCAGTTCCCCGGCGAGGAGCGGCCGGTCGGGCAGGACCAGGGTCCCTCCGGTGGTGAGGGCCATCAGCAGCTCCAGCACGGCGCCGTCGAAGGACGGCGACGCGAGTTGCAGCACACGGCTGCCTGGCTCCACCGGGTACCGCTCGCGCTGCGCCACGGCCAGCGACAGCAGACCGCGGTGTTCGGTCACCACTCCCTTGGGGCGGCCCGTGGAGCCGGAGGTGTAGACGACGTACGCGGCGTTGCCGGCGGTGAGGGGGGCGTTCCGGTCGCCGTCGGCGAGGTCGGTGGCGGGCTCCTGGGCCGGCTCGTCGTCGGGGACCAGGACCGGGACCTCGGCGATCTCCTCCCGACCCGCCGCGTACGGCTCGGCTGCCAGGACCAGTGCGCAGGCGCTGTCGCGCAGCATGAAGGCGATGCGCTGCTCCGGGTGGCCGGGGTCCACGGGTACGACAACGCCGCCGGCCTTGACCACCGCCAGCAGCGCGGTGATCTGCCCGAGGGAGCGCGGCATCAGCAGGGCCACCGGGTGTTCCGGCCCGATGCCGCGCCGCACCAACACCCTGGCCAGCCGGTTGGCCCGGGCGTTGAGTTCGGCGTACGTCAGCCGGCGGCCGGCGTGTTCGAGGGCCGCGGCGTCCGGAGTCCGGGCGGCCTGCTCCTGGAACATCACCGGCAGCGTCGCGACCAGGCCCGCGCGCCGGGTGGTGTTCCACTCGGTCACGAGGGTGTGCCGCTCGTCGGCCCCGAGCAGTTCCCGCGCCCCGAGGGGGTTGCCCGGTTCCGCCGCCCAGACCGCCAGCATCCGGCCGAACCTGTCCAGCAGGCTCTGTGCGGTCTCCCGGTCGATGAGGTCGGCGCTGTATTCGAGGGCGGTCTCCATGCCGGTCGGCCGCCCGTCCTCCCCGTGGTTCTCCAGGAAGGTGAACATCAGGTCGAACTTCGACCGGGCGGTTTCCAACTGGTGTGCTCTGACGGTGAGTCCGGGGGGACGGACGCCCTGGCGCCCCATCTGCTCCTCGGTGTTGTTGCAGGAGAGGGCGACCTGGAAGAGCGGGTGCCGGCCGAGTGAGCGGGTCGGGCTCAGGCGCTCGACCAACTGCTCGAAGGGCAGGTCCTGGTGGGCGTAGGCGGCCAGCGCGGTTTCGCGGGCCCGTCCGACGAGCTCGGTGAACGTGGGGTCGCCGGAAGTGTCGGTCCGCAGGACCAGGGTGCTGACGAAGAATCCGACCAGCTCCTCCACCGCCTCGTCGGTGCGCCCGGCCACCGGGGCGCCGATGGGGATGTCCTCCCCGGCGCCCATCCGGGTGAGGAAGGCCGCGACGGCGGCCTGGACGACCATGAACACGCTCGCCCGGCACGCCCGGGCCAGGTCGGCCACGGCGGAGTGGACCGTTGCGGGCAGCGTCAGCCAGACCTGGCCTCCGGTGCGGGTCGGATCGAGCGGACGCGGCCGGTCGGCCGGCAGCCTCAGCTCCTCCGGAAGGCCCGCCAGTTGCTTCTCCCAGTACTCCAGTTGGGCGGCTGCGGGACTGGCGGGGTCCGCGGGGTCGCCGAGGAAGCGCCGTTGCCACAGGGCGTAGTCCGCGTACTGCACCGGCAGCGGCCGCCACTGCGGGGCCCGGCCCGCGCGGCGTGCGGTGTAGGCGGTGAACAGGTCACGCAGAAGCCTCCTGCCCGACCAGCCGTCGCTGGCGATGTGGTGGAGCACCAGCACGAGCACCCGGCTGCGCGGGCCACTCTCCAGCAGCCAGGCGCGCATCGGCGGTTCGGACTCCAGGTCGAAGCGGTGGGCCGCCAGCTCGCCGAGGGTGCGGTCCACCTCCTGCTCGGTCACCGGCAGGACGGTGAGGGACCCGGTCGTCCGCCGGACCGGCAGCACCTTCTGGTACGGACCCTCGACACCCTCGGGGAAGACGGTGCGCAGTGTCTCGTGCCGTTCGGTCACGTCGTGCAGCGCGGCCTCCAGCGCCGGGACGTCGAGGTCGCCGTCGAGCCACAGGGCCCGGTGGATGTTGTAGGTGGCGTCGGGGCCGGTGAGCCGGTGCAGAATCCACAGCCGCTGCTGGGCGTACGAGAGCGGGACGTGTTCCGGGCGCTTCGCTGGCCTCACCGGCGGGCGTCTGCCGTCGTGGGAGTCCAGCAGTGCGGACAGGGAGCGCACCGTGGGGTGCTCGAAGAGGCGGCGCACCGGCATCTCCGCGTCCAGGGCCGCCCGCACCCTGCTGGCCAGGCGGGTGGCCAGCAGGGAGTGCCCGCCCAGGGCGAAGAAGTCGTCGTCGATGGAGACCTGCGGGCGCCGGAGCACATCGGCGAAGAGTCCGCACAGGATCTCCTCGCGGGGGGACCGGGGCGCTCCCCCGGCCGGGGCGCCCGCGGCAGAGGGCTCCGGCAGCGCGGCCCGGTCGATCTTGCCGTTGGGCGTGACGGGCAGCGCGGGCAGTTCCACCAGGTGCGAGGGGACCATGTAGGGCGGCAGGGTCCGGCGCAGGTACTCGACTATGTGCGCGGTGGGCAGCCCGGGGGCGGAGGGGGGCGTGCCGTCCCCGGCCTCCGGCTCGGTGGGGACGGCGTAGGCGACCAGTCGGGCGTCCCCGGGCGTGTCCTCCCGCATCACCACCGCGGCTCGGCGGACGGCGGGGTGGGCCGCCAGAGCCGCCTCCACCTCGCCTGGTTCCACCCGGAAGCCGCGCAGGCTGATCTGGTCGTCCGTCCTGCCGAGGTACTCCAACAGGCCGTCCTCGTTCCACCGGACGAGGTCGCCGGTGCGGTACATCCGCTCCCCGGCGGCGTAAGGGCACGCCACGAAGCGTTCGGCGGTCCTGCCCGGATCGTGGAGGTAGCCTCGGGCCAGGCCGGAGCCGGCGACGTACAGCTCGCCCGGAACGCCGACCGGCACCGGGACCAGGCCGGGGCCGAGAACGAACAGGCGGGTGTTCCACAGCGGCCGGCCGATGGGGACCGGCCCGTCGCCGACCGGGTCGCGCGGGGACAGCCGGTGCTCGGAGCAGTTCACGGTCGTCTCGGTGGGCCCGTAGACGTTGTAGACGGTGACGTCCGGGTGGTCGGCGCGCCAGCGCCGCAGGTGCCGGCCGGTGAGCTGTTCGCCGCCGAAGGTGATCGCCCGGGTCGGGCTCACCTCCCGCGGCAGCCCTTCGAGGACCGGCAGGTGGCTGGGGGTCACCTTCACGAAGTCCGGGGAGGCCTCGCCGGGGCGCAGGACCGGTTCGTCGTCCAGGGAAGCGAGGCGGACCGTGCCTCCGCTGATCATCGGGACGTGCAGGGCACCGACCGTGAGGTCGAAGGAGACCGGCGAGTGCACCAGGGAGCGTCCGTCGGAGGGGTACTCCTCTGAGCCGCGCAGCAGGTAGCCGACGAGGGACCGGTGGGTGGCGACCACGCCCTTGGGCCGCCCGGTGGAACCGGAGGTGTAGATGGCGTAGGCGGCGTTTCCCGGGTCCGTGGGTGCGAGGAGTTCGTCGTCGCCAAGCGGGCCGCCGGGCAGCGCCTTGAGTGCGGCGGTGGTGCCGGGGGCGTCCAGGACCAGCAGCGGGAGCCCGGCCGGCAGCCGGCCGGCCAGGTCGGCGGTGGTGACGGTGAGGAGCGGATCGGCCTCCCGCAGCAGCCGGGCCACCCGGTCGGCCGGGTGGCCGGGGTCCACCGGCACGTAAGCGGCTCCGGTCTGCCACACCGCGAGCGTGGCCTCGACCAGTTCGGGCGAGCGCGGCAGCGCCAGGGCGACGAACCGCTCGGCCCGCGCCCCGCGCTCCACCAGCAGACGGGCCAGCCGCCCGGAGCGGTCCGCGAGCCGGGCATAGTCGACGCTGCGGTCGGCCGTCTCCACGGCGATCCGCCCGGGGGTGCGGCCGGCCTGCCGGAGGAACAGCTCGGTGGCGGTGGTGTCCTCGACCTCGCGCGCGGTGTCGTTGAACTTCTTCAGGACCAGGGCGCGTTCGGCGTCGTCGAGAACGTCGAGCGTGCCCATGGGCAGGTCCGGGGCCGCCAGGAAGGCGTCGACGAGCCGTAGCAGGCGGTCGCGCAGGGCGGCCGCCAGACGCGGCGTCACCGCGCTGGGCCGGTGGCCCAGGCGGAACCGCACCGGGGGCCCGGGGGAAGCGAGGAGGCCGAGCGGGTAGTGCATGGCGTCACGCATTCTCGAGGCCACCACGCGCACGCGTCCCGGCGCGTCGGAGGGACCGCCTGGGAGCTCCTCCGCAGGGCCGGCCGGGTAGTTCTCGAACGCCATCACCGAGTCGAACAGCGCGCCTTGGCCGGCCAGACGCTGGATGTCGGCCAGCCGTAGGTGCTGGTGGTCCAGGAGCGCGCTCTGCTCGCGCTGCAGCCTCCGGAGGAAGCTGGTCAGCGGTTCGTCCACGGGCATCCGGGCCCGCAGCGGGACTGTGTTGGCGAACAGACCGATCATGGACTCGACGCCGTCCAGTTCCGGCGGGCGGCCGGAGACGACCACGCCGAACACCACATCTTGGCTGCCGGTGGTGCGGGCGAGGGCCAGGGCCCACAGTCCCTGCACGACCGTGTTGAGCGTGAGACCGGCGCCCCGCGCGGCCGCGGTCAGACCGGCCGAGGCTGCCTCGGGCAGTTCGAAGTCGAGCCACCGCGGCGCCTCCGCGGCCCGGTCGGCCCGCGGGGCGACGAGGGTGGGGGCCTCCAGGCCTGCCAGGGCCCCTCGCCAGGCGTCCTGCGCCGCCCTCTGATCGCGGCTCTCCAGCCAGGCCAGGTAGTCCCGGTAGCGGCGCGCCGGCGGCAGGGCGGAGGCGTCGCCACCGGTGCGATAGAGCAGCACGAGTTCGCGCAGCAGCATCGGCATCGACCAACCGTCCAGCAGGATGTGGTGGTTGGTGAGGGCGAACCGGTGGCGGTCCTGCGCCGTGCGCAGCAGCAGGAACCGCACCAGCGGCGGCTTGGAGGGCCGGAACCGGCGCCAGCGGTGCTCGTCCAGCCGCCGTGCCGCCTCCGCCTCCGGCTCGTCGGCCGTACGCAGGTCGGCCTCCTCCCAGGGGAGTTCGACCTCTCTGGGGATGAACTGCACCGGGCCCTTCAGGGCACGGGTCGCGAAACCGGCCCGCAGGTTGTCGTGGCGCCGCAGAAGGGCCTCGGCGGCCGCGCGCAGTGCCGGCACGTCCAGCGGTCCGTGCAGCTCCACCTCGGTCTGGACGGTGTAGACGTCGACGGCCTCGTCCCCGACGTACTCGCTGTGGAAGAGCAGGCCCTCCTGCAGCGGGGAAAGAGGCAGGACGTCCTGTAGGGATCGGCGCATCAGTCGGCCTTCCACTCTGCTTCGAGCTGGTCGAGTTCGGCGTCGGAGAGTTCGACCAGGGGGGCCGGGTCCGACGAGGGCGGGGGGCCTGCGGCGGGAGGCTCGGCCGGGGGCGGTTCCGTGGAAGCGAGGTCGTCCAGTTCCCGGAACCAGAGTCCGGCCAGCTCGCGGACGTCCTCCTCCCGGTGGAGCCGGCCGGCCCAGGACCAGGTGGCGATCAGACGGGGGCCGTCGGGTCCCTCGGCGGCGACCGCGTTGACCTCGATCTCGTGGGCCAGTGGGAGCCCTGCCGGCTGGCCGGCGACCCCACTGCCCACCGGCGACCAGTCCGGCTCCGCGGCCCCGTCCCGGTCTCCGCCCGAACCACCGAACCGGCCCAGGTAGTTGAAGCCGAAGCGCGGCGCGGTGAGAGAGGCGAGCCGTTCCCGGGTCCGCGGATTGAGGTAGCGCAGGATGCCGTAGCCCAGCCCGGCGTCCGGCACCCGGTCGAGTATCCCGCCCAGCTCCCGCAGTACGCCGGCCCGGTCGTCGTCGGGCCCGGCGGCCGGGACCCGGACCGGGTGAGCGGCGGTGAACCAGCCGACCGTGCGGGAGAGGTCCGCCCCGGGAACGACCTCCTCCTCGCGGCCGTGGCCCTCGAGGGCCACCGTGACGCCGCCCACGGCCTCCGCCGGACGCCAGCGCCGCACGGCGGCGGCGAACGCCCCGAGCAGGACCTCGGTCACCCCGACGCCCAGCGCGGCGGGCGCCGGGCCCAGCACGGCACGGGTGGTGGCGGCCGGGAGGGTGAGGGAGAAGGCCGCCTCGGTGCTCCTGTCGTCGAGGGCCGGATCGAGGCGGCCGGCCTCCCAGGGCCGCGCCGACTGCTCCTCCCAGTAGGCGCACCGCTCGGCGCGGCGCGGATCGGCGGCGAGCTCCGCCAGCCGCCGCGCCCAGATCCGCAGTGGGGTGCCCACCGGGTCGAGCCGGGGCTCCCGGCCCTCGGCGACCGCCTGCCACGCCTTGCCGAGGTCGGCGGTGAGGATGCGCCAGGAGACCCCGTCCACGACGAGATGGTGGGCGACGAGCGCGAGGTATCCCGGCTCCTGCGGCCCCCGGTCGAACCAGACGGCGCGCAGTACGGAGCCCTCCTGCGGGGCGAGCCGTTCGCGGGCCACGGCGCAGCGCGCGCGGACCAGCCGGTCCAGCTCCTCCTGCGGGACGTTCGCCGCCGGCACCCGCTCCAGTACGGTGGCCGCGTCCACGCCGCCCGCCTCGGCGATCGACATCTGCCAGTGGTCGTCCTTCGGTTCGGCCCGCATCCGCAGCGCGTCATGGTGGTCCAGCAGCGCCTGGAGGGCGCCGGTCGCGACGGCCCCGTCCGCCTGGGCCGGAACGCGCAGCAGCACGGACTGGTTGTATTCCTCGACCGCGCCGCCGAGCTCGGCCAGCCAGGAGCTGATCGGTGTCGGCGGCACCGGCCCGGTCGCCCGGCCGACGAGTACCTCGGCCGCCGGGCCGCCGGGACGCGAGCGGGCCGCGAGGGCGGCGGGCGTCCGCCGCTCGAAGACGTCGCGGACGGCCATCCGGCCGCCGGCCCTGCGCACCCGGCCGACGAGCTGGATGGAGCCGATGCTGTCGCCGCCGAGCGCGAAGAAGTCGTCGTCGGCCCCGACCTCCGCGACCCCGAGCACCTCCCGGAACGCCTCGCACAGCACGCCTTCCCACGCGTCCCGGGGCGGCCTGCGGCCGTGCGGGGCGTCCGCGGGCGCCGGTGGCTGGGGCAGCGCCCGGTGGTCGAGCTTCCCTCCCGGAGCCAGCGGCAGGACGTCCAGCCGGACGATCTCCGCGGGGATCATGTACCGCGGCAGCCGGTCGGCGAGCGCCTCCCGGAGCGCGCTGGGGTCGAAGTCCGCCTCCGGGGCCGCGACATAGGCGACGAGGCGTTCCCCGCGCAGGACGACGACGGCCTGGCCGATCTCCGGGCGGTCGAGCAGCGCCGTCTCGATCTCGCCCGGTTCGACGCGGAAGCCGCGGACTTTCACCTGGCCGTCGCGGCGGCCGAGGTACTCCAGGTTCCCGTCGGGCCGCCAGCGGGCGAGGTCGCCGGTGCGGTACATCCGCTCCCCCGGCTCCCCGAACGGGCAGCCCACGAACCGCTCCGCGGTCATCCCCGGCCGACCGAGGTAGCCACGGGCCACCCCGACGCCGCTGACGTACAGCTCGCCGGGGACGCCGGTGGGCACCGGGCGCAGGCGCTCGTCCAGGACGAACAGCCGGTGTCCCGCCAGGGGGCGCCCGATCGGCACGGTGTCCGGGGGCAGCTCGTCACCCGGTTCCAGTACGAAGTCCGCGCAGCTGACGGTCGCCTCGGTCGGACCGTAGTCGTTGTAGACCCGCATCCCCGGACGCGCCTCGCGCAGCCGGGCCAGCCGGGCTCCGGTCAGTTGCTCGCCCCCGACGACCAGATCGGTTGTGGGAGCCGCCCAGGAGGCGATCTGGTCCAGGAAGGCGAGGTGGGAAGGGGTGACCTTCAGCAGGTCGGGGCGGGCCGGGGCGTCCTGTTCCGGCGCGTCCAGGTCCGCCACCACGATGCAGCCGCCGGCGACGAGCGGGGTGAACAGCGTGGTCACCGTGAGGTCGAAGGCCGGGGAGCCGTGCAGCAGCGCGGTTCCGGCGGCTCCGCGGTACCGGGCGGCCGAGCGCACCAGGAAGGCGGCGAGGGAGCGCTGTTCGACCACGACACCCTTCGGTGTGCCGGTGGACCCGGAGGTGTAGACCACGTAGGCCGGGTCGCGGCTCCCGGCCGGTGCGCGGCGGTCGGCGTCGGTGCAGTCGGCGCCGTCGAGCCCGGCGAGCGCGGCCTCGGTGGCCGGGGCGTCCAGGCAGACCACGGGGCCCGCCCCGGCCGGGAGCGCGTCCTGTGTTCCGGTGAGAGCGATGACGAGCACCGGGCCGGCGTCGTCCAGCATGTGGGCGATCCGCTCGGTGGGCAGCTCGGTGTCCAGGGGGACGTAGGCGGCCCCGGCCTTCTGGACCGCCACCAGGGCGGTGATCAGCTCGGGGCCGCGCGGCAGCAGGACCGCGACGGTGTCCTCGGGGCCGGCTCCCTCGGTGGCGAGCAGTCGGGCCAGCCGGTTGGCCCGGTCGTTCAGCTCGGCGTAGGCGACCTCCCGGCCGCCGTGGCGGACGGCCGGAGCGAGCGGGGTGCGGGCGGTCTGCGCCTCGAACAGGTCCGGGAAGCGGGTGCCGTCCGCGGTGGTTCCGGCGGCGACCGGCCAGGGGTCGGGCTCGGTCCACGCGCCCTCCAGGAGTTCGCGTTCGCCCGGCAGCAGGACGTCGATCTCGCCGAGCGCGGTGCCGGGCGCCGCCACCGCGGTCTCCAGCACCCGGCCGAGCCGCTCCACCACGTGCTCGGCGGTCCTCCGGTCGAACAGATCGATGCTGTACTCCAGCACGCCGCGCAGTCCGGCGGGGCGGCCGTCGCGGGTGCGGCTCTCGGTGAGCGCGAAGGTGAGGTCGAACTTCGACGTGGTGACGCCGAGCCGCTCCCTGCCCACGGTCAGCCCGTCCAGCTCCGGTGCGGCGTCGCGTGCTCCGGCCGTCTCGGCCGTGTCGAAGTTCAGCGCCACCTGGAAGAGCGGGTGGCGAGCCAGCGAGCGTTCGGGGTCGCGGAGTTCCACCAGCCGTTCGAAGGGAAGGTCCTGGTGCGCGTAGGCCGCCAGGTCGGTGGCGCGCACCCGCTCCAGCAGCTCCCCGAAGCTCGGGTCACCGGACGTGTCGACGCGCAGCACCAACGTGTTCACGAAGAACCCCACCAGGTCCTCCAACGCGTCATCGACACGCCCCGCCACCGGCGAACCGACCGGCACGTCCGTCCCCGCCCCCAGCCGCGTCAACAGCGCGGCCAGCGCCGCGTGCACCACCATGAACGGCGTCGCCCGATACTCCCGAGCCAACTCGGCCACCCGCCCGTGCACCTGCGGCGGGACCAGGATCGGCACGCTGTCCCCGCGGTGCGAGGGGACAGCGGGGCGGGGCCGGTCGGCGGGGAGGGCCAGTTCCTCGGGGGAACCCGCCAGGGCACCCTGCCAATAGGCGAGTTGGGCGGCCAGATCACTGCCGGCCTCCTGCTCGTCCCCCAGACGGGCCCGCTGCCACAGGGCGTAGTCGGTGTACGCGACCGGCAGCGGCGGCCAGGCCGGGGGCCGGCCGGCGTGGCGGGTGGCGTAGGCCGTGGCCAGGTCGGCGATCAGCGGCCGCTGCGACCAGGCGTCGGTGGCGATGTGGTGCATGACCAGCAGCAGTGCGTGCTCGTCGGGCGCCGTGGCGAACAGGTGTGCGCGCAGCGGCGGTTCGGTGTCCAGTTGGAACTCGTGGTCGGCCGCCTCCCGCAGGAGGCGGGGGAGCTTGTCCTCGTCGGTACGGACGGGGCCGACGAGCGGATCGGGGCGGCCGGCGGCGGTCAGGACGAGCTGGTGCGGGCCGTGCTCGTCCTCGGCGAAGACGGTGCGCAGGCTGTCGTGCCGGGCGACCACGTCCGCCAGCGCGGCGCGCAGGGCCGCCACGTCCAGGGGCCCGGTCAGCCGCAACGCCAGCGGGACGTTGTAGGTGGCGCTCGACCCCTCCAGTTGCTGGACGAACCACAGGCGGCGTTGGGCGTAGGAGAGCGGCAGCCGCTCGGGGCGCGGGTCTGCCGGGCGCAGCGGGGGTCCGGCCTCGCCCGCGCGGGAGAGCGCGGCGGCCAGGCCGGCCACCGTCGGCGTCTCGAAGACCTCCCGGACTCCGAGTTCGACGCCGAGTGTGCTGCGGATGCGGGCGACCAGCCGGGTGGCCAGCAGGGAGTGGCCGCCCAGCGCGAAGAAGTCGTCGTCCACACCGACCCCGGACGCCCCCAGCACCTCGGCGAAGAGCCCGCACAGGATCTCCTCGCGCGGACCACGCGGCCCCCGGCCGGCACCCCGACCCGGCCTCACCTCCGGCACCGGCAACGCGGCCCGGTCCACCTTGCCGTTCACCGTCAGCGGCAACCCACCCTCCAGCACCACCAGCGCCGACGGCACCATGTACTCCGGCAGCACCGCCCGCACCACCGCCGACACCATGTCCTGGTCAAGCACCCCGCCCCCAGCGGCCGGCACCAGATAACCGACCAGGCGGGCGGAGCCGGCGGGGTCCGGGCGCACGGCCGCGGCGGCCCGGCCGACGCCGGGGGCCTGGGCCAGGGCCCTCTCGACCTCGCCCAGTTCGATCCTGAACCCCCGGACCTTGACCTGGTCGTCGGTCCTGCCGAGATGCTCCAGGTTCCCGTCGGGCCGCCAGCGGGCGAGGTCGCCGGTGCGGTACATCCGCTCCCCCGGCTCCCCGAACGGGCAGCCCACGAACCGCTCCGCGGTCATCCCCGGCCGACCGAGGTAGCCACGGGCCAGCCCGGTCCCGGCCAGATACAGCTCGCCCGGCACTCCGTCGGGCACGGGCCGGAGCGCGACGTCCAGCACGTAGGCGGCGGTGTGGGCGATCGGCCTCCCCGTCGGCACGGAGCCGCCGTGCGTCTGCAGGGTCTTGGCGGTGATGGGCGCGGCGGTGGACCAGACGGTGGTCTCCGTCGGTCCGTACAGGTTGAGCAGGCGGTCGCCGTACGGCGCGCGGCCGGGCTCCAGGAGGGTGCGGGCCAGGGCCGGCGGCAGCGCCTCGCCTCCCACCAGCACGCGCAGGGCGGTGAGGTCCAGGCCGCCGTCCACGGCCATGGCGTGCCACCAGCTGGGGGTGGCCTGGATCACCGTCACGCCCTCTCGGGCGCACAGGGACCTCACGGCCGCGGGGTCGCGCTGGGCGGTGGCGTCGGCCAGGACGACCGAGCCGCCGGTGAGCAGCGGGGCGAAGATCTCCAGGACGGCGATGTCGAAGGAGACCGTCGTGACCGCCAGCAGCCGGTCCTCGGGCCCCAGTTCCAGCCGTTCGGTCATGTCGGCGAGGAAATTGGCCACGGCCGCCCGGGTCACCATGACGCCCTTGGGGCGGCCGGTGGAGCCGGAGGTGTAGATGGTGTACGCCAGGTCGTCCCCGCGGTCCCGCACCCGCGCGGTCTCGGCCGGTGCGGTGCCGGGGGCCGCGGCCAGGCGTTCGGCGGTGGCCGGGCCGTCCAGGACGAGCAGCGGGGCGGGGACCGGGGGAAGGTCGCCGACGAGATCCGCGGTGGTGATGACGCATCCGGGCGCGCAGTCGGCGAGGACGTCCGCCAGGCGGTCCTTCGGGTGGTCGGGGTCCAGGGGCAGGTAGTGCAGTCCCGCCTTCCAGACGGCGAGCAGCGCCACCGGCAGCAGGGCGCCGCGCCGCAGTGCGACCGCGACCGGTCCGCTGCGCCCGGCGGCACCGTCCGACAGCAGTCCGGCGAGCCGGTTGGCCCGTTCGTCGAGTTCGGCGTAGTCGATCCGCTCTCCGCCCGCGACCAGGGCTGTGGACCGGGGGGTCCGGGCGGCCTGGGCCTCGAAGCGCCGCAGCGGCGAGGCCTCGGGCAGTTCGCGGTCCGTGTCGTTGCGCCGGACGAGCACGTCGTCCAGCTCCGCCTCGCTCAGGACGGGAATCCGGCTCAGCGGTGTGCGGGGCTCTTCGGCGGCCGCGCCGAGTAGCCGGGTGTAGTACCGGACCATCCTGCGGGCCGTGCTCTCGTCGAACAGATCGGTGCTGTACTCCAGCACGCCCCGCATCCCGGCCGCCGAGCCGTCGGCCGCCCGGTCCTCGTTGAAGGACAGCGACAGGTCGAACTTGGCCGCCGCGATCTCCACCGTCTCAGGCCGGACCAGAACGTCCGAGGCCCTGTCGGCGGGTCCTTCGTCGGGCGCCGCGCCGTTGTTGAAGGCCAGCAGCACTTGGAAGAGCGGATGGCGGGCCAGCGAACGCACCGGATTGAGCACCTCCACCAGCCGTTCGAAGGGAAGGTCCTGGTGCGCGTAGGCCGCCAGGTCGGTGGCGCGCACCCGCTCCAGCAGCTCCCCGAAGCTCGGGTCGCCCGACGTGTCGACGCGCAGCACCAACGTGTTCACGAAGAACCCCACCAGGTCCTCCAACGCGTCATCGACACGCCCCGCCACCGGCGAACCGACCGGCACGTCCGTCCCCGCCCCCAGGCGCGTCAACAGCGCGGCCAGCGCCGCGTGCACCACCATGAACGGCGTCGCCCGATACTCCCGAGCCAGCTCGGCCACCCGCCCGTGCACCTGCGGCGGGACGGTGAAGGCGACGCGGCCGCCCCGGTACGAGGGAGTGGCGGGGCGGGGCCGGTCGGTGGCCGGCACCAGCTCTTCCGGCAGTCCGCGCAGGGCCTCCCGCCAGTACCGGAGCTGCGCGGCGATCCCGCTGTCCGGGTCGTCCTCGGAACCCAGCGCCTCGTGCTGCCACAAGGTGTAGTCGGCGTACTGCACGGGCAGTTCGGGCAGGGCCAGGGACCCGCCGCGGCGCCGGGCCGCGTAGGCGGCCGCCAGGTCGCGGACCAGGGGACGAACCGACCAGCCGTCCATGGCGATGTGGTGGACGGCCAGCAGCAGCACGTGGGTGCGCTCGTCGAGGGCGAAGAGCCGGGCGTGCACCGGCGGTGTCTGCGCGAGGTCGAAGGGGCGGGCGGCCTCGGCCTCCAGGTCGGCCCGCAGGCGGTCCTCGGTGGTCGGGACCACCTTCAGGCCGAGTTCGGCGGCCTGCGGTGCGAGGACGGTCTGGTGCGGTCCGTGCTCGTCCTCGGCGAAGACGGTGCGCAGGCTCTCGTGCCGGGCGACCACGTCCGCCAGCGCGGCGCGCAGGGCCGCCACGTCCAGGGGCCCGGTCAGCCGCAACGCCAGCGGGATGGTGTAGGTGGCGCTCGGCCCCTCGATCTGGTGGAGGAACCACAGGCGGCGTTGGGCGTAGGAGAGCGGCAGCCGTCCGGGCCGCGGTACCACCGGGCGCACGGCGCCGGGGCCGCGCCGAGGGCCGTCGAGGTGCGCGGCCAGCCGGGCCACCGTGGGCGCCTCGAAGAGGGCGTCGATGGCCAGGTCCACGTCGAGCAGGGCCCTGATCCGGCTGATCACGACGATGGCCAGCAGGGAGTGGCCGCCCAGCGCGAAGAAGTCGTCGTCCACACCGACCCCGGACGCCCCCAGCACCTCGGCGAAGAGCCCGCACAGGATCTCCTCGCGCGGACCACGCGGCCCCCGGCCGGCACCCCGACCCGGCCTCACCTCCGGCACCGGCAACGCGGCCCGGTCCACCTTGCCGTTCACCGTCAGCGGCAACCCGCCCTCCAGCACCACCAGCGCCGACGGCACCATGTACTCCGGCAGCACCCCCCGCACCACCGCACACACCAGGTCCTGGTCAACCACCCCACCCCCAGCAGCCGGCACCAGATAACCGACCAGGCGCTGGTCGCCCGGCTGGTCCTCGCGCAGCACCACCACCGCGCTGCTGACCGCGGGGTGGCTCTCCAAGGCGCGGGCGACCTCTGCGGTCTCGATGCGGAATCCTCGGAGCTTGACCTGGTCGTCGGTCCTGCCGACGTATTCCAGCTGGCCGTCGGACCGCCAGCGGACGAGGTCGCCGGTGCGGTACATCCGCTCCCCCGGCTCCCCGAACGGGCAGCCCACGAACCGCTCCGCGGTCATCCCCGGCCGACCGAGGTAGCCACGGGCCACTCCCGTGCCCGAGACGTACAGTTCGCCGACCGCGCCCCCGGAGGGGACCGGGCGCAGGCCTGGGCCGAGCACGTAGACCCGCACCCCGGCGAACGGGCGGCCGATGGGCACCGGTCCGTCGCCGACCGGTTCTCCCCGCGGTAACCGGAACTCGGTGCAGTTGACCGTGAGTTCCGTCGGCCCGTAGGCGTTGACGACCTGGGCGGCGGGGTGCAGTTCGAGCCACGGGCGTAGCTGCCTGCCGGTCAGCGCCTCGCCGCCGAGGACCAGGGTGCCCCCGTCCGGCAGCACTCCGGGCAGCTCCCGCAGCATGGGCAGGTGGGAGGGCGTCGCCTTGACCAGGGTGGCCCCGGCGGCCTGGGCGGACTCGTCGAGTTCGCCCAGCCGCACGGCGCCGCCGGCGGCGAGCGGGGTGAGCAGGGTGGTGACGGTGAGGTCGAAGGCGAGCGACGTGTGGGCCAGTGAGGTCCCGGCCGCGTCGGGGTAGCGGCGGCACGCGCCGCCGACGTACGCGCCCAGGGCGCTGTGGTCGATCACCACGCCCTTGGGACGGCCGGTGGATCCGGAGGTGTAGAGGGCGTACGCGGGCCCGCCGGGCGTCAGGGGGCGTACCCGCTCGGCGTCGGCCGGGGCGTCGGCCCCTCGTGAGGCGAGGGCGGCCGGGTCCACGGGGAGCACCACCGCCCCGGCCTCCCGCGCGACGTCGGGCCGGCTGCCGGCCGGGGCCACCACGAGCGCGGGGCGGCAGTCCTCCAGCACCCTGCGCACGCGGTCGGTCGGCCACTGCTCGTCCAGCGGGACGTAGGCGGCGCCCGACTTGAGGACGCCGAGCAGGACCGCGAGCACTTCCGGCCGGCGCGGGGCCAGCACACCCACGTAGATCTCGGCGCCGCCGACTCCCTCGGTGCGGTCGGCCAGCCACCGGGCGACGCCGTTCGCCCGCCGGTTCAGTTCGGCGTAGGTCAGGGTGCCGGCGGGCGACGTGACCGCCGGGGCGTCCGGTGTGCGGGCGACCTGCTCCTCGAACAGCTCGACGTAGGTGCGCGGGGCGTCCTCCGGTTCGGCGCCGGTGCCCCAGTCCAGCAGCCGGGCGCGCTCGTCGGCTCCGAGCAGGTCCAGCGTGCCGGCCGGGGCGGCAGGGCGGTCGACGGCCTCGGTCAGCGCGGCGATCACCCTCTCGCCCAGGGAGCGGGCCCAGTCCTCGCCGAAGAGGTCGGGGCGGTAGTCGACCCGGACGGTCAGCTCGGTCCCGCGCATGGCCCCGACCAGGGTGACCGGGTAGTGATTGCGGCTGTAGCCGGCTGTGCCCGACGCGCGGAAGGGCGTCTGACGCGCGGTGATCTCCGCCGGGTAGTTCTCGAACACCATGGTGGTGTCGAAGAGTTCGGACAAGCCGCTCCAGCGGTGCAGGGCGGTCAGCGGGACGTGCTGGTGCTCCAGGAGTTCGAGCTGTTCCTTCTCCAGCCGCCGGACCAGTTCCAGGAGCGGTTCGGCCGGGCGGAGGCGGACGCGCAGCGGGATCTTGTTCACCAGCATGCCGACCAGGTCCTCGGCGCCCGGGAGTTCCGGTGGGCGGCCGGAGACGGTGATGCCGAAGGTGACGTCCGAGCGGCCGGTCTCCTGGGCGAGGACGAGCGCCCAGACGGCCTGCACGACGGAGTTGAGGGTGACCCCTGACTCGCGGGCACGGGTCCGCAGCCGCGCGGAGACGTCTCCCGGCAGGCTCAGCCGCACCGACTCGGGGACCTCACCGACGCGCGGCGCTCCGGGAGCGAGCAGGGTCGGCCCGTCCACGTCCTCCAGCGCCCGCGTCCACGCCTCCTTCGCCGCCCCGAGGTCGCGGCCGGCCAGCCAGTCGGCGTGGACCCGGTGGCCGGGGGCTTTGGGCAGCGGGGCGCCGCCGTAGAGCGCGAGGAGCTCGCGCAGCAGGATGGGGATGGACCAGCCGTCCACGATCGTGTGGTGGGTGGTGATCACGAACTGGTACTGCTCGGGGGCGGTGCGGGCCAGGAGGAAGCGGACGAGCGGCGGGCGCGTGAGGTCGAACCGCTCGGTGCGTTCGGCCGTGGTCAGTTCCTCCAGCCGCCGCTGCGCGGACCCGGCGTCCGCCGGCGCGTCTTCCAGGGCGCGCAGGTCGTGAAAGCGCCACGGCAGTTCCACCGCTGCGGCCACGGTCTGCACCCACTGGCCCGACTCCCGCTGGTGGAAGCCCGTCCGCAGGCTGGTGTGCCGGGCGAGCAGCGCCGCGGCGGCCGTCCGCAGGGCGTCCTCGTCGATCTCGCCGTCCAGGCGGAAGGCGAGCTGCCCGACGTAGACGTCCAGGGCGCGCCGGTCGTACACGCTGTGGAAGAGCAGGCCCTCCTGAAGGGGGGCCACCGGCAGGATGTCCTCCAGGGCGGTGCCACAGCGGCGTTCGAGCTGCTCGATCTCCGCCTGGCCGAGGCCGGGGACGGCCACGTCGGAGGGGGTGAGCCCGCCGGCTCCGACGCCGGTGGCGTGGCCGACGACCGCGTGCAGCGCCAGCGACCAGGACTGCGTGAGGTGGCGCACCTCCGCCTCGGTGAGCAGGCTGGTGGCGTAGGTCCACCGGGTGATCAGCCGGGGCCCGTCCGGGCCTTCCGCCGTGACGACGTTGACCTCGATCTCGTGGTCGAGCGGGGTGGCCGGGTGCTGGCCCGCCGGGCTGCTGCCGAGCAGCGGCCAGCCGTCCTCGCCGGCGCCCTGCTCGGCGGCGAACCGGCCGAGGTAGTTGAAGCCGAAGCGGGCCCGGGCGCCGCGCTGGAGGCGCGGGGACGTGTCGGGGTTCAGGTGACGCAGCAGGCCGTACCCCAGCCCCCCGTCGGGGACCGCCCGCAGTTGCTCCTTGATCCGCTTGATCGCGTCGCCGACGGCCGGGGCGCACCCGGTGAGGTCGGCGGCGGTGACCTTCCCGGCGGCGAGCCGCACCGGGTACACGGTGGTGAACCAGCCGACCGTGCGGGACAGGTCGGCTCCCGGCACCAGTTCCTCGGTCCTGCCGTGGCCCTCCAGGTCCACCAGGACCGGTTCGCCCTCCTCGCCCCGCCAGTGGGCGACCGCGAGGGCGAAGGCGGTCAGCAGCAGATCGTTCACCCCGGCGCGGAAGGCCGCCGGGGCCGGGCCCAGCAGGGCGTCGGTGACGGACTCCGGCAGTTCGCCGCTCAGGACGGCGGAGGTGGCCACGGTGTCCCGGATCCCGTCCAGCGGGCGGCTGCCCGTTTCGGGGCCCTCAGCGGCGAGCGTGGCCGTCCAGTGGTCCAGTTGGGCGGTGACGGCCGGGTCGGTGGCCCGGTTGGTGAGCCGGGTGGCCCAGGTGCGCAGCGAGGTGCCCGTGCGGGGCAGTTCGGGGCGGCGGCCGGCGCGCAGCGCCCGCCACGCCTCGCGGAGGTCGCCGAGCAGGATGCGCCAGGAGACGCCGTCGACGGCGAGGTGGTGGATCACCAGCACGAGCCGGCCCGGCTCGGCGCCGCGGTCGAACCAGACGGCGGAGACGAGGGTCCCGGCGACGGGGTCGAGGGCTTCCCGCGCAGTGACGGACTCGGCGGTCACGGCCTGCGCCAGTTCCTCCTCGGACATCCGGGCCGCGTCGATCCGGCGCAGGCACCGCTCCGCCGCGACCGTGCCGGCCTCTTCCACTCTCAGGTCCCACAGGCGGTCGGGGTCCGCCGCCGGGGCGGCGTGGATGCGCAGCGCGTCGTGCCG
The DNA here is from genome assembly GCF_042871445.1 of Streptomyces sp. NPDC005794. NCBI lineage: Bacteria > Bacillati > Actinomycetota > Actinomycetes > Kitasatosporales > Streptomycetaceae > Streptomyces > Streptomyces sp. NPDC005794. Next base: position 44,369 of record NZ_JBIAIN010000025.1, on the reverse strand, counting down.
GTCCAGCAGCGCCTGGAGCACGTCGCGTACGTCGTCGGGTGCGGCGCCCGGAGGGGAGGCGAGGACGACCGACTGGTTGTATCCGTCGACCGGCCCGCCGGCTGCCAGGGTCTCGACGACCACGGGCAGCGGGGGCAGCGGCCCGACGGCGAGGCCGGGGTCCTCCTCCCGTCCGATGTCGGCCCGGCGGGCCACGGTGGCCAGGCCCGCGGGGGTCCGCAGCTCGAAGACCTGCCGGACGGTGAACTCCAGGCCGGCCCGGCGGGCGCTGCCGACCAGCTGGATGGAGAGGATGCTGTCGCCGCCCCGGCCGAAGAAGTCGTCGTCGATGCCGACGCTCCCGGGACCGAGGACGTCCGCGAACAGCGCGCACAGCTCCCGCTCCAAGCCGGTGCGCGGTCGCCGGCCGGCGGGGAAGTCGGCGGGGTCGGGCGCCGGCAGCGCGGCCCGGTCCAGTTTGCCGTTGGCGTTGACGGGCAGTTCGCCGATCCGCACGAGCGCGGACGGCACCAGGTGGCCGGGCAGCCGGTCGCGCAGGCGTGCCAGCACCTCGGCGGGCCGGAGCAGGTCGGGGCCGGCGTCGGCGGTCCCGACCACGTAACCCACCAGCCGGCGCGTTCCGGGGGTGTCCTGGCGGACGGTCACGGCGGCCTGCGCGACGCCCTCCAGCTCCCGCAGGGCGGCCTCCACCTCGCCGGGTTCGATCCGGAATCCGCGGATCTTGACCTGTTCGTCGCCGCGTCCGACGTGGACCAGGTTGCCGTCGCCGAGCCACCGCGCCAGGTCGCCGGTGCGGTACATCCGCTCCCCCGGCTCCCCGAACGGGCAGGCCACGAACCGCTCGGCCGTCAGGCCGTGCTGTCCCAGGTAGCCGCGGGCCACTCCGGGTCCGGCCAGGTACAGCTCGCCCAGCACACCGGGCGGGACCGAATGCAGCCCGGCGTCGAGGACGTAGGCCCGCCACCGCGGCACGGGCCGCCCTATCGTGCCGTGGGGCAGGTCCCCCAGTTCGGTCACCACCGCGTCGACGGCGGTCTCGGTCGGACCGTAGGTGTTCATCGCGGTCACCCGGGGGGCGGCCGCGCGCAGCCGTTCCCACAGTTCGCCGTCCATCGCCTCGCCGCCCAGGGCGATCAGCGACGGGCAGTGGGCTCTCTCCTCCAGCAGTCCGGCGTCGAGCAGACTGCGGAAGTAGGTGGGGGTGAGGTCGACGTAGTCGATACGGCGGTCGCGGAAGTAGGCCACCACTCCCGGCGGGTCGAATCGCAGGTCCTCGTCGATCATGTGCAGTTCGTGTCCGGCGACCATCGCGAGCAGCGGGTCCCACGAGGCGTCGAAGGAGAAGGAGGAGACGTGTGCGGCGCGGCCGGGGCCCGCCGCGGAGGGGCGGATGCGGGAGAAGGTGACCCGGCGGTGCGCCTGGAGCAGCCTCGCCAGACCACGGTGGTCCACCACGACCCCCTTGGGCCGGCCGGTGGAGCCCGAGGTGTGGATGACGTACGCCGCGTGGCCGGGCAGGAGGGGCGCGGTGCGGTCGGCGTCGGTGACCGGGCCCGGTTCCAGGGCTTCTGTCCCGGCCTCGGTGTGCGGGTCGTCCAGGACCAGCACCGGGGCCGTGAGTCCGGCGACTGCGGCCTCGGTGCCGCGCTCGGCGAGGACGAGGAGGGGGGCGACGTCACGTTCGACGGCGGCCAGGCGCTCGTGCGGGGAGCGCGGGTCCAGCGGTACGTAGACGGCGCCGCTGCGCAGCACCGCCAGTACGGCAGTCGGCCACAAGGCGTTCCGGCCCAGGCAGACGGCCACCCGGACCTCGGGGCCGGCCCCTCGGGAGATCAGCAGCCGGGCCAGCCGGGAGACGCGGGCGTCGGCCTCGGCGAAGGTGAGCGCGCCGCCGCCGCCGACGACGGCCAGGGCCTCGGGGGTTGCGGCGGCCTGCCGCGCGAAGGTGTCGCAGACCGTTTCCAGCCCCTCGTCGGCCTCGTCGGCCGCGGGCTCGGTCGCGGCGAACTCCTCCAGCACGCGCCGCCGTTCACCGGCGGCGAGCAGGTCGATCGAGAGGAGGCGCGCCGTGGGGGCGGCCACCCCGGTTTCGAGAAGGCGGACGAGGCGCTCCCCGATCCCGTGGACGGTGGCGGCGTCGAAGACGTGTGTGGAGTACTCGATGGTGCCGGCGATGCCGTCCGGGCGCCCGTCCGGGTCGCGCTTCTCCAGGAGGTCGAAGGACAGGTCGAACTTGGCCGCCCGCCAGCCCGTGTCCAGCGGGGCTATCTCCAGACCGTCCAGGACGGCCGTGTGCGCGGTGGCGTACTGGAGGCTCAGGCTCACCTGGAAGAGCGGGTGCCGGGCCAGCGAGCGCTCGGGGGCGAGCGCCTCCACCAGCCGCTCGAACGGCACGTCCTGATGGGCGTAGGCGTCCAGGGCGGTCTCGCGGGCCCGCGCGACCAGTTCGTCGAAGGTCGGGTTCCCCGAGGTGTCGGTGCGCAGCACCAGGGTGTTGACGAAGAAGCCGATCAGCCCCTCCAGCGCCTCGTCGGTGCGTCCGGCCACCGGGGTGCCCAGGGGGATGTCCGTGCCCGCGCCGAGCCGGGACAGCAGGGCGGCCAGGGCCGCCTGCACCACCATGAAGGTGCTCGCGCCGTGACGGCCGGCCAGCGCGGCGACCCGCTCGTGGGTCCGGGGTGACAGGGTGAACGGCACGGTGTCGCCGCGGTGGCCGGCGATCGGCGGGCGGGGGCGGTCCAGGGGCAGCTCGATGGCGTCCGGCAGACCGGTGAGCCGCTGCTTCCAGTACGCCGTCTGGCGGCTGAGCAGGCTCTCGGGGTCGTCCTCGGATCCGAGGAGTTCCCGCTGCCAGAGGGTGTAGTCGCCGTACTGGACGGGGAGTTCCTCCCACTGCGGGGCGCGGCCCTCGCTGCGGGTGGCGTAGGCGGTGGTGAGGTCCCGTGCGAGCGGGGTGCGCGACCAGCCGTCGCTGGCGATGTGGTGGATCACCAGGCACAGCACGTGCTCGCGCTCGCCGAGCGTGATGAGCCGCGCCCTCAGCGGTACTTCGCGGGCCAGGTCGAAGCCGTGGCCGGCCTCCTCGGCCAGGACGGCCGGCAGGTCCGCCTCGGTGGACCCGGTGATGGTCAGCTCCACGGCGGCATCGGCTGCGGGCAGGACGTGCTGCCGGGCGCCGTCGCCGGTGTCGGGGAAGATGGTGCGGAGCGTCTCGTGACGCCGCACGACGTCGTGCAGCGCCTCACGCAGCGCGGCGACGTCCAGCGCGCCGGTCATCCGCAGCGCCGTGGGGATGTTGTAGGTGGAGCTGGGGCCGTCCATCGTGTGGAGGAACCACAGTCTCTGCTGGGCGAGGGAGAGGGGAAGCATCACAAGTCCTCCGACCGCGACATCCGTCGCAACGCGGGGCGGGTGTCAGGGCGGCCGGTCCGCAGCCGGGCCGCCAGAGCGGCGACCGTACGTGCCTCGAACACGGTCCGTACGTCCAGTTCCTCGGCGAGTTCCGACCGGATTCGGTTGACCAGCCGGGTGGCGAGCAGTGAGTGGCCGCCGAGCGCGAAGAAGTCGTCCTCGGCGCCGACCTCGGGTATACCGAGCACGTCGGCGTAGATCCGGCACAGGGCCCGCTCGCGCTCGTCGCGCGGTGGGCGGCTGCCTCGTGATCGGTGGGCGGGGGCGGGCAGCGCGCGCCGGTCCAGCTTGCCGTGCGGCGTGGTGGGCAGCTCGTCGAGGACCACGACGGACGAGGGCACCATGTAGTCGGGCAGCGTGCGGGCCACCGTGCCGCGCAGTTCGTCCTCCTGCGGGCGGGCCCCCGCCGCCGGGACCACGTAGCCGGTCAGCCGCCGGTCCCCCGGGCGGTCCTCGCGTACGACGGCTACCGCCCGGGCTACCGACTCCGCCGCGGCCAGGGCCTGCGCCACCTCGCCGAGCTCGATCCGGAAACCCCGCAGCTTCACCTGCTCGTCCATGCGGCGTATGTACTCCAGTTCACCGCCCGGCAGGCGGCGGACCAGGTCACCGGTGCGGTACATCCGCTCCCCCGGCTCCCCGAACGGGCAGGCCACGAACCGCTCGGCGGTCAGGCCGTGCTGTCCCAGGTAGCCGCGGGCCACTCCGGGTCCCGCGACGTACAGCTCCCCGGCCACGCCCGGGGGCGCCGGGGCCAGCCTCGGGTCCAGCACCATCGCGCGGACGCCGGTGAACGGGCGGCCGATCGGCACCGGCCCGTCGGGCACCAGGCCGCCGGGAGGGATCCGGTGCTCGGCGCAGTTGACGGTCAGCTCCGTGGGACCGTAGGCGTTGACGACCGTGGCGTGCGGGTGGGCGGCCCGCCAGTCGCGCAGGGCTCGCCCGTCGAGCGCCTCACCGCCCAGCACCAGGGTGCCTGCCTCCCCCAGCAGCCCCGGGCACCGCTCCAGCAGCGGCAGGTGGGACGGCGTCGCCTTGACGAGATCCACCCGGCTCGCCTCCGCCTTCCGGTCCATCTCCCCCAGTACGACGCAGCCTCCCGAGGCCAGGGGGGTGAACAAGGCGGTGGCGCTGAGGTCGAAGGTAAGCGGCGAGTGGAGCAGGGCCGTCCCCACCGCGTCCGGGTAGCGGTGGACGGCCCCCTCCACGTAGTCAGCCAGTGCTCGGCGCTCCACGCCCACGCCCTTGGGCCGTCCGGTGGAGCCGGAGGTGTAGACGACGTAAGCGAGCGCACGCGGGTGGCTCCGCACGGCCGACAGGGCGGGGCCGCCTGCGGCGGAGAAGAGCGGGTCCGCCAGGCCGAGCACCCTTGTGTCCGGCCCGCAGGACGGGGCGAAGGCGGTCCGGGCGGCGCCGGTGTCACCGGGAGCCAGCAGCAGGCGCGCTCCGGCGTCGGCGGTCACCTGCCGCCGCCGTTCGGCCGGCCACGCGTCGTCCACCGGCAGGTACGCGGCGCCGGACTTGAGCACTCCCAGCAGTGCGGCCACCACGTCCGGGCTGCGCGGGGCGACCACCGCGACCACATCCTCGGGTCCGATGCCGCGCCCGAGGAGCGCCCGGGCCACCGCACCCGCCTTCCGGTCCAGCTCGGCGTAGGTCAGCCGGCCGCTGTCCCACCGCAGGGCGGGGGCGTCGGGGGTGGTCGCCGCCCACCTCTCGAAGCGGGCCAGCGGTTCGTCCGCGCCTCCCTCGATCCAGGGTCCCCGGCTCTGCTCAAGCTCCAGCCGCGCCTCGTCGGGCAGGAGCACGTCCACCTCCCCCACCGGGGTGGCCGGGGCGGCGAGCACCTCGTCCAGCACCCGCAGCAGCCGGTCCACCAACCCTTGTGCGGTCGTGCGGCGGAAGAGGTCGGTGCTGTAGGTGAGCACTCCGGGCATGTCGCCGCCCTCCGGTCCGCCGGGGGCGAGCACGAAGGACAGGTCGACCTTCGCGCCGTCCCGTCGCGTGCGGACCGCTTCGGCGCGCAGTCCGGGCAGTTCGTCCGCCGCTGCCACGGCGTCGTCGAGGTTCTGCAGGACGAGGGAGACCTGGAAGAGCGGGTGGCGGGCAAGGGAGCGCTCGGGGGCGAGCACCTCGACCAGCCGCTCGAACGGCACGTCCTGGTGGGCGTAGGCGTTCAGGGCGGTGCCGCGCACCCGGTCCAGGAGCTGCCTGAAGGTGGGTGACCCGCTCAGGTCCGTGCGCAGCACCAAGGTGTTGACGAAGAGTCCGACGACCCCCTCCACCGCGCTGTCGGTGCGCCCGGCGACCGGGGTTCCCAGGGGGATGTCCGTGCCCGCTCCCATCCGGTGCAGCAGGACCGCCAGCGCGGCCTGGAGGACCATGAAGGCCGTGGTGCCGGTGGTCCCTGCCAGCTCCCGCAGCCGTTCGGCCGCCGCGGCCGGGACGGTGAACTCCAGGTCTTCGCCGCGGTGGGAGGAGAGGGCCGGGCGCGGCCGGTCGGCCGGCAGGGCGATCTCCGGCGGCAGATCGGCCAACTGCCGCCGCCAGTAGGCGAGCTGGTCCCCGAGCGGGCCGCCCTCCTCGTCGGGGCCACCGAGCACCCGGTGCTGCCACAGAGTGTGGTCGACGTAGTCGACGGGAAGCGGGGCGGGCGCGAAGTCCCCGCCGCGCACGCGGGCGGCGTACGCGGCGGCCATGTCCCGAGCGATGATCCGCAGCGACCAGCCGTCGGCCGCGATGTGGTGCACCACCAGGAGCAGCAGGTGGTCCTCCGGCTCCCCGCCGACGGACGGGTCCGCCGTGGCCGGGGACCGGGTGAACAGCCTGCACCGCAGGGGGAGGCCGGCCGTCAGGTCGAAGGGTTCGGCCACCGCCTCGTTCGCCGCCCGGAGCGGGTCGTCGACCGGCTCCGGGTCCAGGGGGAGCAGCCGGGCAGCCACCGAGGCGTCCTGGACGGCCTGGTGGGGGCCCTCCGCGTCCTCGCCGAACGAGGTGCGCAGACTTCCGTGCCTGGCCACCACGTCGAGGATCGCTCCGCGCAGCGCTGCCGTGTCGAGGCGCCCGACGAGGCGGAGTGCGAGCGGGACGTGGTAGGCGGCGCTGCCGCCCTGCATGCGGTGGAGGAACCACAGCCGCCGCTGGGCGAACGACAGCGGGATGCGGCCGGGCCGCTCGTGGACGCGGGAGACCGGCGGCCGGGCCGTCTCGGCCCGGGCGATCCTGGCGTACAGGGCCGCCACCGTGGAGTGTTCGAAGAGGTCTCGCACCGCCAGTTCGGCGCCGAGGGTGGTGCGCACCCTGCTGACCAGGCGGGTAGCGAGCAGCGAGTGGCCGCCCAGTGCGAAGAAGTCGTCGTCGATGCCGGCCGGGCGCACCCCGAGCACCTCCGCGAACAGGGCGAGCAGGATCGTCTCGTGCGGGCCGCGGGGAGCGCGCGCCCGTGCCGTGGCGCTCCGGTCCGGCGGGGGCGGCAGCGCGGCGCGGTCCCGCTTGCCGTTCCCGGTCAGCGGCAGCTCGTCCAGCACCACCAGCGCCGAGGGCACCATGTACGAGGGCACCTTCAGCCGCATGTGGTCCAGGACCGCGCCGGTGTCGGGCACCGTGTCGCCGGGTACGACGTATCCCACCAGGCGCGGCCCGGCGGGCCCGCCGTCGTGCACGGTGGCCGCCGCCTGCCCGACGTCGGGGTGGGAGGCCAGCGCGGCCTCCACCTCCCCCAGCTCCACCCGGTGCCCGCGCACCTTCACCTGATCGTCGGCCCGTCCGACCATGTCGATCTCGCCGCCGGGGCGCCGGCGCCCGAGGTCGCCGCTGCGGTACATGCGTGCGCCCGGCGCGCCGAAGGGGTCGGCGACATAGCGCTCGGCCGTGGTCTCCGGGCGCCTCCAGTAGCCGCGGGTGACGTGGTCCCCGGCGATGTACAGCTCCCCCACCACTCCCTCGGGCACCGGGCGGAGCCAGGGGTCGAGGACGTGAATCCGCACGCCGGGCAGCGGTCGGCCGATGGGGGGCGCGCCGTCCTCGGTTCCGTCCAGGAACCGAGCGGTCACGAAGACCGTCGTCTCGGTCGGACCGTAGAGGTTGGCTACGCGGGCCTGCGGGAAGGCGGCGCGCAGGGCCTCGGCCAGCGGGGCGGGGAAGGGCTCGCCGGCGCAGAGGAAGGTGTCGACGGCGAGCGGCGCGCCGCGCTCCAGGAGCGCTTGCAGGGCCGAGGGGACGGCGTTCAGCAGGGAGGGATCGCCGCCGGTCCGGTCGGCGACGGCCAGCGTGTTCTCCACGATCTCGATGCGGCCGCCGACGAGCAGCGGGATGAGGGTGTCGAAGACCGACACGTCGAAACTCTCCGAGGTGGCGGCCACGGTGCGGTGCAGCCGGTCGGCGCCGAGTCCGGTGGCGGCCCAGGACAGCAGTGCGGTCACCTGGGCGTGTTCGACCGCGACCCCCTTGGGCCGGCCGCTGGAGCCGGAGGTGTGGAGGATGTAGGCGAGGTGGCCCGGCAGCAGCGGCCCGGAACGTTCGGCGTCGGCCGGGGCGACCGGGTCGTAGCGGTCGAGCAGTGCTTCGCTCAGGACGACGCGCTCGACGCCGCTCGGTTCGCTCTCGGGCCGGTCTTGCGCTCCGGGGGTGGCATGCCGGGCCCGGGTGGCTTCGGCGGCGGGGTCGGTGAGCAGGCAGACCGGTGCACTCTCGCGGAGGATGAACGCGGCGCGCTCCTTGGGCAGCGAGGCACTCACCGGGACGTAGCAGCCGCCCGCCTTGAGGACGCCGAGGATGGCGACGGGCAGCCATGCGTTCCGGGTGACGGTGAGGGCGACCCGGCTCTCGGGCCCGACCCCTCGGTCTTTCAGCAGGCGTGCCAGCCGGTTGGCGCGGGCGTCGAGTTCGGCGTAGGTGAGTTCCCGGCCGCCGGCCAGGACGGCGGGGGCAGTGGGCGTCGCGCGCACCTGCGCCTCGAACAGCGCCACGATCGTGGACGGGGGGCTTTCCGGGGCGGCGGCGCGCGCCGGTGGTCGCGGCGCCTGCTCCGTGGCGGGGACGGCGAGCGCGGCGGTCGGGGTGGCGGGGGCGCTGTGGACGGCGGCCAGGGCGCCTGCCAGCAGGCCCGCCGCGTGCCGTGCGGTGTCGCCGTCCACCGCGTCGGGACGGTGGTCGAGTCGCAGGCGGAGCGCCGGGCCGGGCAGCGCGTAGAGGGAGAGAGGGAAGTGGTTCGTGGTGATCCCGGAGCCCCCCTCGACGCGCAGGCCGGCGTGATCGGAGGAGCTGACGGCGGCGAGGTCGTCGGCGGGGTAGTTCTCGAACGCCGTGGAGGTGTCGAAGAGCACGGCCTGGTCCGACCAGCGCTGGATGTCGGACAGTCTGACGTGCTGGTGCTCCATGAGGACGGTCTGTTCGCGCTGGAGCCGGACGACGAGGTCGCCGACCGGCTCGCCCGGCCGCAGCCGCACACGCATCGGCACCGTGTTGATGAAGAACCCGACCATGTCCTCGGCGCCGGGCAGTTCCGGCGGCCGCCCCGAGACGGTCGTTCCGAAGACGACGTCGTCGCGGCCGGTGAGGCGGCCGATCACGCTCGCCCAGGCGGCCTGCACCGCCGAGTTGACCGTCACGCCGTGGGCGCGCGCCCACGCGGTGAGGGCACGGGTGTCCCGTTCGTCCAGCCCGGTCCACACCTGTCGCGGCAGCGGGCCGTTACGGTCGGCGCCCGGCGCGATCAGGGTGGGGCCGGTGAGCTCCGCCAGCGCCTGCCGCCAGGCGCGGGCGCTCTGCTCGGGCGGGCGCCGGGCCAGCCAGTCGAGGTGGTCGCGGTGCGGGCGGACCGGCCGGAGTGCGGAGGGGTCGCCCCCGCTGCCGTACAGCGCGACCAGTTCCCTCATCAGGATGGGCATCGACCAGCCGTCGAGGATGAGGTGGTGGTAGGTCACCGCCAGTTGGTGGCGGTCCTCCCCGGTCCTGGCCAACAGGAACCGCAGCAGGGGCGGCCGGCCGAGATCGAATCCGCTTCGGTGGTGCTCGTCCAGGAGCACCTCCAGATGCTTGTCCGCCTCCGCCGGGCTCCCCGCGGACCGCAGGTCCAGCTCTTCCCAGGGCACCGCGGGGCGGGAGGCGACCAGTTGGAACCACTCCCCCGAGCGCCGCTGCCGGAAGGCCGAGCGCAGCGCCGGGTGGCGTCGCACCAGCGCCTGGGCGGCCTGCCTCAGCCGATCGGCGTCCAGGTCTCCGGAGAGGGCCAGGACCAGCCGGCTGATGTAGGCGTCGGGGACGTCCTCGTCGAAGACCGCGTGGAAGAGCAGCCCTTCCTGGAGCGGAGTGACCGCGAGGACCTCCTCGACCATGCGCTGCGGTCCGCTCACTGCATTTCCTCCCAGTCCGCGCCGAGCTCGTCCTCCAGCTCGGCGAGTTCATCGACGCTGATGGGCCGTGGGGCGGCGCCGGGGCCCGGCCGGTCGCCGGCCGGTCCCTGCTCCGGTTCCCTGTCCTCCAGGGCCGCCGCCAGCGCGGCCACGGTGTGATATTCGAAGACGTCGCGGGTGGTCAGCGGCAGCCCCTGTTCGCGTGCGCGGCTGACGAGCCGGACGGACAGGACGCTGTCGCCGCCCAGGCCGAAGAAGCTGTCCTGGACGCCCACCCGGCCCAGTCCCAGCAGCTCGGCGAAGAGCCGGCAGAGCAGCTCCTCCCGAGGCGTGCTCGGCGGGCGGCGGCCGGCCGCGCCCGCCGGGTCGGGGTCCGGCAGCGCGGCCCGGTCCACCTTCCCGTTGGCAGTCAGCGGAAGGGTGTCAAGGACGACGACGGCAGAGGGCACCATGTAGTCCGGCAGCCGTTCGGCCAGGTGGGTACGGAGTTCGGCGGCCAGTTCGCGGTGGTGCAGCGCGGCGGACGGGTCGTTCGTCCACGGCCGGTCCGCGGCCGGCTCGTACGGCCACAGCTCGGCCGGTGGCGCCACCTCCGCAGCGCCGTCCCCGCTCGCCGGGGCCAACACCAGGTCCACGGTGTCCGGCGGCCCCTCGGCCGACCAGGTCACCCAGGCGGTGCGCCCGGCCGCCGCCGCGATGGCGTACAGGTCCTCCGGGTCCACTCCGTCGACGGGGCCCTCCAGCAGCCGCCGCACCGCGGCGACCGGCCTCCCGTCCTCCAGGGCTGCGAGGGCGGCCGTCTCGCGCCGCACGCGGGCGTTGGGGATCGCGGTGACGCGCAGTGCGCCGTGGTGCGCCGCGCAGACCTCGGCCAGCCGCGCCCGGTCGCCGACCTCCCGCGCCCAGCGCATCTCGGTGGCCGTGGGCGCGGCGGGGGGCACGGCCCCGGCCTCCGGCTTGACCAGGAGGACGTCGTACCGGTAGCGCGTCAGTTCGTTGAACGGCCTCCCGCGCCGGATGCGCACGTCCAGGACGAGCGGTTCGCCGATCGTCCGCCGCAGCCGTGCGTAGAAGTCGGGGGCGACGACGAGTTCGTTCTCCACGGCCGTCCGGCGATCGGCGGCGGCCAGCACCGCGCCGGGGGCGTCGTCCACGGCGGCGTCGCCGGTCTCCACCGAGGCGCGGAAGGCACGCAGCAGCGCCAGGCTGCGGACGTCGCCGACGAAGAGCCGTCCGCCGGGCTCCAGCAGGTCGAGCGCGCCGCGCAGCACCCGGGTGAGGTAGTCGGCGTCGGGGAAGTACTGGACGACGGAGTTGAGCACGATGGTGTCGTAGAAGCCCCGGCGCAGGCCGGTGAAGTCGTGTGCCGGGCGGACGTGGAGCTCCACCTTCTCCTTCAGCGCGGGTTCGGCGCCGACCTGCTCGCGCAGCGTCTCGATGGCCCGTGCGGACAGGTCGGTCCCGTGGTAGGCGGTGCAGTCCGGCACCAGCTCCGACAGCAGCAGTCCGGTGCCCACCCCTATCTCCAGCAACCGCGCGGGCCGCAGCGCCCGGATGCGGTCCACCGTGGCCGCGCGCCACTGGAGCATGTCGTCCAGGGGGATGGGCCGCCCGTCGTAACTGCTCTGCCAGATCCCGAAGTCCTGGCCGAGGACAGCGGGTGCGGAACCGCTGTAGAGGGTGTCGTAGGCCTCCCGCCACTCGTCGAGCCGGGACCGCTCCCGGCTCTCGTCGTGGTCGGCGCGGTGGGGCTCGGGGACCACATAGGCCACCAGCCGCTGCGGGGACGGGCGGTCGGCGCCGTCTCCCGGCGCGGGGGCCGCACCGGGCGCGCCGCGGGCGACCACGACCGCCCCGGAGACGTTCCCGTGCGCGCCGAGAGCCGTCTCGATCTCGCCCAGTTCGATGCGGAAGCCGCGGATCTTGACCTGGTGGTCGGTGCGCCCGAGGAACTCCAGCTCCCCGTCCGCGCGCCGGCGGACCAGGTCGCCCGTGCGGTACATCCGGTTGCCCGGCGCACGGAAGGGGTCGGCGGTGAAGCGCTCCGCGGTCAGGTCGCCGCGTCCCAGGTAGCCGCGGGCCACGCCGGCGCCGGCCAGGTAGAGCTCGCCGGGGACGCCCTCGGGGAGCGGGTTCAACCACTCGTCCAGCACGTAGGCGCGGGTGTTGCGCAGCGCCCGGCCGATGGGCGGGGCGCTCCCGGTGACCCGGTCGAGGTGGGCGGCGGTGGACCAGATGGTGGTCTCGGTGGGCCCGTACACGTTGACGAGTTCGCCGCCCAGATCGCGCAGACGGGACGCCAGGGACGCGGGAAGCGCCTCCCCGCCCACCAGCTTGCGCAGTCCGCGCAGTGCGTCGGGGGCGGTCTCGGCCAGCAGCTGCCAGGTGGTCGGAGTGGCTTGGAGAATGGTGGCACCGCTCGCGGTGAGCAGCGCCGCCAGCTCCTCCGGGTCCCGTGCGGCGCCGCGGTCGGCCAGGACCAGTTCGGCGCCGCTGACCAGCGGGAGGAACAGCTCCAGAGCGGCGATGTCGAAACTGACCGTGGTGACCGCCACCAGCCGGTCGCCGGTGGTGGGGCGCAGCCGGTCCCGCATGTCGGCCAGCAGGTTGGCGAGGTTGCCCCGGCTGACGACCACGCCCTTGGGGCGTCCCGTGGAACCCGAGGTGTGCAGCACGTACGCGGCCTGGTCGGGCAGCGGGGCGGGCGCCTCGGGCACGGGTCCTGTGCCGTGTGCGGCGTCGGCCGCGAGGACGACGACGGCGCCGCCGGCGGCCGCGGCCCCGGTGATCGCGGGGCGGCAGTCCGCCGTGGTGAGCAGTGCCGCCGGGCGGGCGTCGGCCAGGATCGCGGCGATGCGCTCGTCCGGGTGCTCGGGGTCCAGCGGTACGTAGGCGGCGCCGGCCCGCAGGACTCCGAGCAGGCAGGCCACCAGGTCGGTGGTGCGCGGCAGGCACACCGCGACCCGGCTCTCGGGGCCGACGCCGTGCCCGGCCAGCGCTGCCGCCACCCGGCCGGCCCGCTCGTCGAGCTCGGCGTAGGTGCAGCTGTCCCCGGCGCAGCGGACCGCCACCGCGTCCGGCGCGGCGGTGGCGCGGAAGAGGCCGACCAGGTCCTCGGCCGGGCCTGCGGCGGCGTCGTCCCACTCGGCCGCCAGCCTGCCGCGTTCCGCCTCGTTCAGCACCGGCATCCGGCTGAGCCGCGTCGTGGGGTCCTCGACGACGGCCAGAAGCAGGTCGTGGTAGCGCTCGGTCAGCCGGGCGACGGTTCGGGCGTCGAAGAGGTCGGTGGCGTACTCGACGGCGCCCTCGACGGCGGTCGCACCGTCGACCGGGTTCCGGGACTCGAACAGGTTCACGAAGAGGTCGTACTTGGCCGCCACATGGGCGGGGCGCTCCACGGTGACCTCCAGGCCCGGCATGACGGCCTCGCCCCGCTCGTTGTTCTGGAGGGCCAGCAGCACCTGGAAGACGGGGTGCCGGGAGAGGGAGCGGGTGGGGTTGAGCGCCTCCACCAGTTGCTCGAACGGTATGTCCTGGTGGGCGAAGGCGGACAGGTCCGCCTCCCTGACACGGTCGAGCAGCTCTTCGAACGTGGGGTCGCCGCTGAGGTCGGTCCGGAGCGCCAGGGTGTTGACGAAGAAGCCGACGAGGTCGTCGACCGCCTCGTCGCCGCGGCCGGCGACCGGGGCTCCCAGGATGATGTCCCGGCCGGCCCCCAGTTTGGCGAACAGCGCCGCGAGACCCGCCTGCAGGGCCATGAACAGGGTCGCCTGCCGGGAGTGCGCCAGCGCGCTCAGCCGGTCCCGCAGCGGGGCCGGCAGGGTGAAGCGGTGGATCGCGCCGCGGTGGCTCTCCATCGCGGGTCGCGGCCGGTCGGTGGGCAGCGCGATCTGTTCCGGCGCCCCCTCCAGCGCGTCGCGCCAGAAGGTGAGCTGGCGGGCGAAGAGGCTGTCGGGGTCGTCCGCCTCGCCGAGCAGGTCCTCCTTCCACAGGGTGAAGTCGGCGTACTGCACCGGCAGTGGCCGCCATTGCGGGGCGCGGCCCTCCAGGCGTGCGGTGTAGGCCGTGCTCAGGTCGCGGGCGAGCGGGGCGAGGGACCAGCCGTCCCCGGCGACGTGGTGCAGGACCAGGGAGAGCACATGGGCGGTGGGCCCGGTGCGCAGCAGTGTGGCCCGCAGCGGGAGGTCCTCGGTCAGCGTGAACGCGTGTCCGCAGGCCTCGGCGAGGGCGGCGGGCAGCTCCTCCTCGGTGACGTCCACGACGGCCGGTGCGGGCGCGGCCTGTTCGGGCGCGACCACACGCTGGTGGGGGGCGCCGTTCTCGGCCGGGAAGACGGTGCGCAGCGCCTCGTGCCGGGCCACCACGTCCGCCAGTGCGGCGCGCAGGGCGTCGACGTCCAGGGGGCCGCGCAGCCGCAGGGCGAGCGGGATGTTGTAGGTGGCGCTCGGTCCTTCCAGCTGCCCGAGGAACCACAGCCGGCGCTGGGCGGAGGAGAGCGGGACACGGTGCGGCCGCCGTTGCGGGACCAGGCGAGGCCGTCCGGTCCCGGCGGCGTCCAGCCGTCGGGACAGCGCGGCGGGTGTGGGCGCCTCGAAGAGCGTGCGGATGCCGATCTCCACCCCCAGCACCGACCTGATACGGCTGATGAGCCGGACCGCCGACAGGGAGTGGCCGCCCAGGGCGAAGAAGTCGGCGTCCCGGCTGACCTCCTCGGTGCCGAGGACGTCGGCGAAGGCCGCGCAGAGCGCCTCCTCCCGCGGTCCGGCCGGAGCGCCGCCGGTGGCCCGTACCGCCCGGTCCGGGGCGGGCAGCGCCCCTCGGTCCAGCTTGCCGTTGGGGGTCAGCGGCAGGGCCGGCAGCAGCACCACGGCGGCGGGGACCATGTAGCCGGGCAGGGCGTCGGCCAGGTGGGCGCGCACCTCGTGCGGGTCGGGGTCGGCGTCCGCCGCCGGTACCGCGTAACAGACCAGGTACCTGTCGTCCGGTCCTTCCCCGTGCACGGCCGCCGCCGCCTGGCCGATGTCCGGGTGACGCCGTGCGGCGGCCTCGATCTCGCCGGGCTCGATTCGGTAGCCGCGCAGTTTGACCTGGGCGTCGGACCGGCCGACGTAGTGAAGGCCGCCGTCCGGGGTGCGCCGGACCAGGTCTCCGGTCCGGTACATCCGCCCGCCGGCGTCGGACGGGTCGGCGACGAAGCGGGTGGCCGTCAGGCCGGGACGCCGGCGGTATCCGCGTGCCAGGCCGGGGCCGGCGACGTACAGCTCGCCCACGACGCCTGGCGGCACGGGGATCAGCCCTTGGTCGAGCACGTGGGCGCGCAGGTCGTTCAGGGGGGAGCCGATCGGGCTGCCGCCGCGCTCCACAGCGGCGTCGTCCAGCTCCAGGTGGGTGACGTGCACGGTCGTCTCGGTGATCCCGTACATGTTGACCAGGCGGACCGGGCGGCCCCGCCAGGGGGCGAGCTGGGCGGTGTCCAGCGCCTCCCCGCCGAAGACGACGTACCTCAGCGCGTCGGTGGTCTCCGCTGGGACGCCGCGCTCGGTCTCCGCCCGCAGGAGCTGGAGGAAGGCCGAGGGCGTCTGGCTGAGCACCGTGACGCGTTCGCGGCCCAGCAGCTCCAGGAAGTCGCCGGGGGATCTGGCCACGTCGTGCGGGACGACGACCAGCCGGCCACCGTGCGCCAGGGCCCCCCACATCTCCCACACCGAGAAGTCGAAGGCACTGGAGTGGAAGAGCGTCCAGACGTCGTCGCGCCCGAAGTCCACGGCCGCGCGGCAGGCGGCCAGCAGCCGCGAGACGTTGGCGTGGCTGACGACCACGCCCTTGGGCCGCCCGGTCGAGCCGGAGGTGTAGACGGTGTAGGCGGGGTGGTCGGGGAGCAGGGGCGCCCGGCGGTCGGCGTCGGTGACCGGCGCCGTCGGCAGCCCGGCCGCCGCGGCCCCGGTCGGGGACGGGTCGAGCAGCAGCCACGGGACCTCGTCGGCCGCCTCGCCCAACGTGCCGTGCAGGGCCTCCCGGACGGCGGTCGTGGAGAGCACCGCGGCCGGCCGGCAGTCGTCGAGGATGTAGGAGGTGCGCTCGGCCGGGTGGTCGGGGTCGATGGCGAGGTAGGCGGCGCCCGACTTCAGCACGGCGAGCACGGCCACCACCAGGTCCGCCGAGCGGGGTACGGCCAGGGCGACGAAGTCCTCCGGCCCCACGCCGAGTTCCAGCAGTGCGCGGGCCGAGCGGTTGGACCGTGCGTCGAGTTCCGCGTAGTCCAGGGTCGTCCCGCCGTCGGTGAGGGCGGGAGCGGAGGGCGTACGCCCGGCCCAGGCGGCGAACAGCGTGGGCAGGTCTGTGACGGCGGTCGTGGCCCGTGCCCGTGCGGCGGCGGCGGACTCGGCCAGCTGCCGGCGCTCCTCGCCGGTGGTGACGTCGAGCTGTCCCAGTCGCAGCCCGGGCTCGCGCGTCACCGTGCGCAGCAGCGCCACGAACCGCTCAGCCAGGGCGTGTGCGGTCGCGCGGTCGAACAGGTCGGGGCGGTAGCGCAGGGTCGCGTCGAGTTCCGTTCCGTCCGCGGGCGCGGCGGGGCCGGTCTCGTTGAAAGTCAGTTCGAGGTCGGTGTGGGCGGTTCCCTCGGCGGTCGGCAGCAGCTCCGCGCACACACCCGTCAGGTCCAGGAGGTGGTCCAGCGCGCCATGGGCCGCGTTGTCGAAGGTGAGCATCGTCTGCACGAGCGGGTGCCTGCTGGGTGAGCGGGCGGGGTTGACCGCCTCCACCAGCCGCTCGAAGGGCACGTCCTGGTGGGTGTACGCCCGCAGGTCGATCTCGCGCACCCGGTCCAGCAGCTCGGCGAAGGCCGGGTCGCCGGAGGTGTCCGTGCGCAGGACCAGGGTGTTGACCAGGAAGCCGACGAGGTCGGCGGTCTCGGGCCGGTCGCGGCCCGCCGAAGGGGTGCCCACGGGGATGTCGGAGCCGGCGCCGAGCCGGTGCCACAGGGCGGCCAGGGCGGCGTGGAGGACCATGAACGGGGTGGCCCGGTGACGGGCCGCCAGCGCCCGCACGTCCCGGTACAGTCCGGCGTCGACGCGGAAGCCGATCCGCTCGGCGTAGCCGGGGGGCGTCGTCGGCCGCGGCCGGTCGTAGGGCAGCGGAAGCTCGTCGGGCAGTCCGCGCAGCTCCTCGGCCCAGTGGGCGACCCGATGGTCCACGGGGTCGCCGGCGTCCTCCCCGGAGCCCGGCGCGTGGTGCTGGCGGAGCACGTGGGCGGCGGGGCTCGGTGCAGGGGCCGGCCACCGGGGCGCGTCACCGGCGGCGCGAGCGCGGTAGGCGGTGGCCAGGTCCCGGGCCAGCGGCCCCATCGACCAGCCGTCGGCGGCGATGTGGTGGATGACCAGGAGCAGGACGTGCTCGTCTTCCGGGAGCGCGAAAAGGGTGTGGCGCAGCGGGGTGTCCTCGGCCAGGTCGAAGGGCTGGCGGACGGCTTCGCGCACCAGCGCGTCGAGTTGCCGCGCGGAGGTGGGGACGGTGGCCGGGGTGGACGGGGCCCCTGCGGACAGCACGACCTGGTGCGGCCCCTCCTCGTCCTCGCGGAAGACCGTGCGCAGGCTCTCGTGCCGGGCGGTCAGGTCGCCCAGTGCCGCGTGCAGGGCGCCGACGTCGAGGTCGCCGGTCAGTCGCAGCGCGACGCTGATGTGGTAGCCGCCGGCCTCCCTGTCGTAGCGGTTGAGGAACCACAGCCTGCGCTGGGCGGGGGACAGGGGCAGGCGCTCGGGCCCGGCCGGCGGCTCACGGTCCGGCACGGACTCCGCCGGGCGTCGCGGTGCGCCGGGGACCTCGCCGTGTGTGAGCTGTGCGGCGATCTGCGGATCGGCCAGGAGGTCTTTGACGGTGCGGTGGTCGAAGATCGTCCGGATGTCCAGCCGCAGTCCCAGTTCGGCCCGGATGCGGCCCGCGAGCCGGACGGCCAGCAGGGAGTGGCCTCCCAGGACGAAGAAGTCGTCGTCCAGGGTGGCTCCGGGCACGCCGAGCACCTCGGCGAACAGGGCGCACAGGGCGGTCTCCGCGGCGGTGCGCGGCGCCCGTCCGGCGGAGTCGGCGCCGTACTCGGGCGCGGGCAGCGCCCTGCGGTCGAGCTTGCCGTTCTCGGTGCGCGGCAGCTCCGGCAGGACCACGATCGCGGCCGGGACCATGTACTGCGGCAGCGACGCCGCGAGGTCGCGCAGCGCGGCCGCCGGGTCGAAGCCCGCCTCCGGTCCCCCTTCGGGAACCACGTAGCCCGTCAGCCTCCTGTCCCCCGGCTCGTCCTCGCGCACGACGACGGTGGCGCGGGCGACGTCGGCGCGGGCGGCGAGCGCGGCCTCCACCTCTCCCAGCTCCACCCGGAAGCCGCGCACCTTGACCTGGTCGTCGGTGCGGCCCAGGCACTCCATGATCCCGTCGGGCCGCCAGCGTCCCAGGTCCCCGGTGCGGTACATCCGGGCACCCGGGGCGTCGAACGGGCAGGGCAGGAAGCGTTCGGCAGTCAGGCCGGGCCGGCCGTGGTAGCCGCGGGCCACGCCGACGCCGGAGACGTAGATCTCCCCGACGACACCGACCGGCACGGGCTGGAGCAGGTGGTCGAGGACGAACATGTGGTTGCCGGGCAGCGGACGGCCGATCGGCAGCAGGCCGTCCGGCACCTCGTCACCGGGCTCGAAGAGCAGGTCGGAGCAGTTGACGCTGGTCTCCGAGGGCCCGTAGTCGTTGAAGACCCTGGCCTGCGGGTGGCGTACGCGCCAGCGCTTCAGTGTCTCGCCGGTGAGCGGTTCGCCGCCGAGCACGAGCGTGCCGGGGCGTTCCCCGGTGACGTCGAGGACACCGGGCAGCTCGTCCAGGAGGGCGACGTGCGAGGGCGTGCCCTTGACGAAGGTGACGCCGGCGCCCTGGGCGTGTTCGTCCATCTCCGCGAGGAGGAGGGTCCCGCCGGAGATCAGCGTGGTGAACAGGGCCGTCACCGTGAGGTCGAACGCCACCGGGGAGTGCAGCAGCGACACCCCGGCCGAGTCCGGGTAGCGGTCGCGGGAGCGGACGGCGTGTGCGGCCAGCGAACCCCGGCTGATGGACACGCCCTTGGGGCGGCCGGTGGAGCCGGAGGTGTAGAGGACGTAGGCGAGGGTGTCGGCTCCGACCGGGCGGGGCCGCTCCCGGTCGGTCGGCCTCCCCTTCGGGGCGCGGGCCAGTTCGTCCGCGGGCCCGGGCAGATCGACGCAGAGGATCTGCCGCCCCGGCGCCTCGGGCACGAGGTGGGCGTGGGCGGAGGTGGTGAGGACGAGGGCGGGGGAGCCGTCGGTGAGGAGCAGTCCGATCCGTTCGGCCGGGTAGTCCACATCCACCGGCAGGTACGCCGCACCGGCCTTGAGCGCTCCCCACAGGCCGGTGAGCAGGTCGGCGCCGCGTGGGAAGACCAGGCCGACCAGGTCCTCGGCACCGAGCCCCCGGGCGATGAGGAAGCGTGCCATGCGGTTGGCGCGCGCGTCGAACTCGGCGTAGGTCAGGCTGAGTCCGCCGTCGCCGCCCTCGATCAGAGCGAGGGCGTCCGGGGTGCGGGCGACCTGCTCCTCCAGGAGGGCGACGGGGCACTCCCGTGCGCTCGCGGCCTCACCGCGCGCCCAGTCGCCCAGCAGCGTGGCGTGTTCGCGCGGGAGCAGGACGTCCAGCCGGCCCGCCGGGGTGGCGCCGGATGTCGCCATGGTGTCGAGCACCTGCTCGAACCGCGCCGCCAAATCCTCCACCCACTGGGTTGCGAACAGGTCGGGGCGGTAGATGAAGCGGAGCTGGAGGTCAGGGGCGGGGCCGACAGTGACGCTGAGCGGGTAGTGGTTGCTGTCGTGGCCGCGAGCCTCGTGCAGCCGGAGCCCGTCACCGCCGCCGAGGCCGGCGGCGGGGTCCAGCGGGTAGTTCTCGAAGACGAGCGTGGTGTCGAAGAGGTCGCCCGCCCCCAGCCGGTGCTGCACCTGCGCCAGGGGGACGAACTGGTGGTCCAGCAGGGCGACCTGCTCCCGCTGCACACGCCGGACGAGTGCTTCCAGCGGTTCTGCGGGGTCCAGGACGACGCGTACCGGCACGGTGTTCATCAGCAGGCCGACGATCTCCGCCGAGCCGGGCAGGTCGGTGGGACGGCCGGAGGCGGCGATGCCGAAGCTCACGTCGTCCCGACCGGTGAGCCGGCCCAGGAGGAGCCCCCACGCCGTCTCGACCGCCGAGTTGAGCGTGACGCCCAGCCGCCGGGCCCAGGCGGTGAGGCGGGAGACGACCTCCGGGTCCATGGTGCGGTGGTACGGAAGCGGCGCCGATCCGTCGCGGGGGGCGTCCGGGGCGATCAGCGAGGGCTGGAGCCCGGCGAGCGCCCGCGTCCACGCCTCGCGGGCCGCGTCGCCGTCCTGCCCGTCGAGCCAGGCGAGGTAGTCGCGGTACGGCCGCGCGGCAGGCAGGGCGGCGCCGTCGTCCGTCCCGTACAGCGCCATGAGGTCGCGCACCACCAGCGGCAGCGACCAGCCGTCCAGTATCAGGTGGTGGTTGGTCAGGGCGAGGACGTGCTGGTCCGCCGCCATCCGCACGAGCAGGAAGCGCACGAGCGGCGGCCGTGAGAGATCGAACCGGCCGGTGCGCTGCCCGGCCAGCAGCCCGTCCAGACGTCGCTGCCTCTCCTCCCCGGCCACTGCGGACAGGTCGTGCTCCTCCCAGTGCACCGGCACCCGTGCGGCGATCGCCTGGCTCCACTCGCCGGAACGGCGCTGGAGGAAACCCGCGCGCAGCGCGTCGTGCCGGTCGAGGACTCCCTGGGCGGAGTCCCGCATACGGGCGCTCGACAGCGCCCCGTGGAGCTCCAGCGCCAACTGGCCGACGTAGACGTCCTCCGCCTCGTCGTCGAAGGTGCTGTGGAAGAGCAGCCCCTCCTGGGCGGGCGCGAGTCCGAGCAGGTCGGCGATCTCGAAGTCCGCCGCCGCCTCGCACTCCTCGATCTCGTCCTGGTCCAGATCGCCTGCGCCGGTCTCCGAGGGGATCAGGCCGGTGCCCCCGGCGGTGCCGGCCAGGGCGACGAGCTCGCGCAGCGCTTTCTCCCACTCCCGCGCCAGCGCACTCTGCTCCGCCTCGGACAGGGACCGGGCGGAGGCGTTCCACCGTGCCGCGAGGACCGGCCCCCGCGGGCCGTCCTCCAGGACGACGGTCAGCTCCACCTCGTGCGCGAGCGGCAGCTCGGGCGGCTGCGGGACGACGCTGTGACCCGCGAACGCCCAGGCCCCGCCAGGGTCCGTACCGCCGTCGGCGAGGGCTTCGGCCACGGCCACCCGCCCGAGGTAGTTGAAGCCGAACTGCGGGCGGGGCAGCTCTCGGCCGCCCTCCCCCGAGGAGGGCGCCGCACCGCCGTGGCGGAGCGGGTCGTGGCCCGGCCCGGCGTCCAACACGGTGCGCAGCCGCTCCTTGGTCTCCTTCAGCAGCCGTGCGGCCCCGGCACCGGGCCGCAGGCGCACCGGGTGGACGGAGGTGAACCAGCCGACAGTGCGGGACAGGTCGATGCCCGGCAGGAGCACGTCCTGCCGGCCGTGGCTCTCGGTCTCCACCACGAACACGAGCCGGCCGCCCAGCACCCGCGACGCGGCCAGCGCGTATCCGGCCAGCAGCAGTTCGCCGGGCTCCGCGCGGAGTGCCGCCGGCGCGGTGCGGACGAGCGCGTCGGTCAGGTCGGGCGGCAGCCTGTGCGCGGTCTCACGCGCCGAGCCGTGGGTGTCGGCGTCGGGGTCGAGCCGCGTCTCCAGGGCGACCACCTCGCCGTCCGGGTCCCCCAGCCCCGCCGGCGTCTCTCGCCAGGAGGGAAGCCGGCCGGTCATGACGGCCTCGGTGGCGCCTCCGGTGATCCGGGTGGCCCATTCCCGCAGGGAGGTGCCTTCCGGCGGCATGGGAGCACTTCCGGAGGGGGAGGCGGCCGTACTCCAGGCATGGCGGAGGTCGTCCGCCAGGATGCGCCAGGAGACGCCGTCCACGCTCAGGTGATGGGCCACCAGCACCAGCAGGCCGCCCCGGTCCGGGCCCCGGTCCAGCCAGGCCGCGCGCAGCACGGCTCCCGTGCTCGGGTCGAGGCCGTCCCGTGCGTGCCGGGCCTCCCGCGCCACCGCCTCCCGCAGCGCCGCGTCCCCGAGCCCCGCGGCGTCCCGGCAGCGCAGCAGGTCCGCAGCCGCGACCGACCCCGGTTCGTCCACCACCAGGCCGTCCGGCGATCCGTCCCGGTCCCTGGCGGCCCGCAGGCGCAGCGCCCCATGGTGGTCGATCACCGTCTGCAGCACACGCCGGACGTCGTCCGCTCCCGCGTTCGCGGGAGTGGTGAGGACCACCGACTGGTGGAAGCGGTCGGCGCCGCGGGCGCGCATCGAGCCGGTCCTGGCGACGAGCCGCGCCGCGGCCGGGACGTAGGGCAGCGGCCCGCTCGGGGCAAGCCCCTTCGGCGCGGGCCGCCGGTCCGCGTCCCCGGCCGGTCCGGCGGGCCGGGCCACGGCGGCCAGACCGGCGACCGTGGGGTGCTCGAAGACGTCGCGCACGGTGAGGTGCAGCCCGGCTCTGCGGGCGCGGCCGACGAACTGGATGCTGACGATGCTGTCGCCCCCCAGCGCGAAGAAGCTGTCCTCGACGCCGGCCTCGGGCACTCCGAGCACCTCGGCGAAGAGGGCGCACAGCAACTCTTCCCGCGGCCCGTGCGCCGCGCGGCGGCCCGCGTGGCGGCCGAAGTCGGGCGCCGGAAGGGCCCGGCGGTCGAGCTTGCCGTTGGGGGTGAGCGGCAGGGCGTCCAGCTCCACGAGTGCGGCGGGCACCATGTGGTCGGGCAACCGGACGCGCAACCGCTGCAGGAGGGCGGCCGGTTCGGCAGTCCCGCCGACGACGTAGCCGACCAGGCGGGCGGGGGCGGCCGTCTCCCCCAGCTTCCGGTCCGGACCGCCGAAGAGGGCGACGGCAGCCTCCCGGACGCCGGGGAGGTCCAGCAGCGCGGCCTCCACCTCGCCGGGCTCCACTCGGAAGCCGCGCACCTTCAGCTGGGCGTCGGCCCGGCCCTCGTAGACCAGTTCGCCGTCGGCGGTCCACCGCATCAGGTCCCCGGTGCGGTACATCCGCTCCCCCGGTCGCCCTTGTGGGCAGGCGACGAACCGTTCGGCGGTGGCAGCCGGCCTGCCGCGGTATCCGCGGGCGACGCCGGGCCCGCAGACGTACAACTCGCCCGTCACGCCCGGAGCGACCGGGCGGAGGCGGGCGTCGAGCAGCAGCACCCGCACGCCCGCCACCGGCCGGCCCACCGGTACGGGTCCCGAAGGCGCCTTGGCGTCCGGGGCGAGCCTGGACTCCAGGCAGTTGACGGTGGTCTCGGTGGGCCCGTAGCTGTTGAAGACGGTGGTGCCGCTGTGGCGGGTCCGCCAGCGGTCCAGCCGTGCGCCGAGGAGTTGCTCGCCCGCCAGGACGACCGTTCCGGGGGCCGCGGAGCCACCGAACTCCTCCAGCAGCGCCAGGTGGGAGGGCGTGGCCTTGACGAAGGCCGGGCACTCCCGCTCCCACTTGGCGATCCCCGTCTCGTCGAGGTCCCCCACCTGGATGCGACCGCCGGCGACCAGCGGACCGTAAAGGGAGACGACCGTGAGGTCGAAGGCGACCGGGGAGTGCAGCAGACAGGCGCCCCGCAGCGCGTCCCCGTACGCGTCGACGGCGCGCTCGACGAACGCGTCCAGCGCGTCCCGCGTCACGACGACGGCCTTGGGGCGGCCCGTCGATCCCGAGGTGTAGATCGTGTACGCGGCGTTCCCCCCGGCCACCGGCCGCACCTGGCCGGTCCCGTCCTGCGGGAGGGGGGTGCGGCCCGCCAGCTCGGTCTCGGCGTCCTCCTCGCCCAGGATCAGCACGGCGCACCCGGTCTCCCCGGGGAGCGTGCGAAGCCGCGCTGTGTCGGTCACCAGCAAGGCCGGGGCCGAGTCCGAGAGGGCCCAGCTGTTGCGGTCCGCCGGGTGCCCGGCGTCGAGCGTGAGATAGGCGGCGCCGGCCCGCAACACCCCCAGCAGGGTGGCGACCAGCTCCGCGCCGCGGGGCAGGAGCACGGCGACGAGATCCTCGGCGCCGACGCCCCGGGCAGCCAGGGCGCCGGCCAACCGGTCGGCGCGGGCGTCGAGTTCGGCGTAGCTCCAGACCCGTCCGGGCTCGATCAGCGCGGGCGCCCCGGGCGTGCGGGCCGCCTGGGCGGCGATCCTCCCGGCCACCGATCCGGGGCGGCGGCCCCGGTTTCGGGGCTCGCCGGTTCCCCACTCACGCACGAGGCGGTGCTCGGCGGCACTGAGGACGTCGATGGCCCCGACGGGCCGGGCGGGGTCGGCTGCCATCGCGGTCAGCACGTCGAGCAGCCGCTCGGTGAGCCGGCGCGCGCCGGCGGCGTCGAAGAGGTCGGCAGCGTAGACGAGCGCTCCTTCCAGTGCCCGTTCCCGTCCGTCGCGGTGGGTGAAGTGCCAGGAGAGGTCGAACTTCGTCCCGCCGGAGTCCACCGTCTCGATCCGGCTGGTCAGTCCGTGGAACCGGGCCCGGTCCCGGCCCTGTTCGGCGCCGTTGAGGACCAGCATCACCTGGAAGAGGGGGTGCCGTGCGGTGGAGCGCACGGGGTTGACCGCGTCCACGACCCGGTCGAACGGCACGTCCTGGTGGGCGAAGGCTTCCAGGTCGCCGTCCCGCGTCCGGACCAGCAGCTCGGCCACGGTCGGATCGCCCGAGACGTCGGTGCGCAGGACGACGGTGTTGACGAAGCAGCCGACGAGTTCGTCGAGTGCCTCGTCCGGGCGGCCGGCTACCGGCGTGCCCAGGGGGATGTCCGGGCCTGCTCCCATGCGGCTGAGCAGGATGGCGATCGCGGTCTGCAGCACCATGAACGGGGTGGCCCCCACGCTCCCGGCCAGCTCCGCCAGCCGGGCGTACAGGGCGGACGGCACCTCGAACCGCGCGGCCCCGCCCCCGCGGACCGGCTCCTGCGCGCGGGGCCGATCGGCGGGGAGCCGGATGTGGTCCGGCAGCCCGGTCAGGGCCCGGCGCCAGTAGCCGATTCCCTCGGCCTGCGCGGCGGCGTCCTCCTGGCTCCGCTGCTCCCACAGCGCGAAGTCGGCGTACGTCACCTCTGACAGCGGGAGGACGGGGGCCCGCCCCGCGAGCCGGGCCGTGTAGGCCGCGGACAGGTCCCCGATCAGGGGCCCCAGCGACGCACCGTCTGCGGCGATGTGGTGGACCAGCAGCAGCAGTACGTGCTCCCGCTCGGCGGTGCGGTAGAGCCGGGCGCGCACCGGTAAGTCCCGTGCGAGGTCGAAGACGTGGCCCGCGGCCGAGCGCAGCTCCCCGGCGAGCCCCTCGGGGGTGACGTCGCACACCGGCAGCGGAAGGCGGTGGCCGCCGGGGGGCGCGATGTACTGCTCGGGTGCGGCCGCCGCCGCCCCGGCGGCGCCTTCTGCTGCGGGCCGGACGGTGGTCCGGAGCGTCTCGTGCCGGTCTACCACGTCGCCCAGCGCGGCGTGCAGCGCGGGGACGTCCAGCGGTCCGTCCAGGCGCAGGACAGTCGGGATGTTGTAGGCGGCCGAGGCCCCGTGGAGTTCGTCGATGAACCACAGACGGCGCTGCGCGGCCGACAACGGCACCCGCTCCGGGCGCGGCCGGACCGGGCGGACACGGTCGCCCGTCAGCACCCCGTCGCCGAGTTCCTCCGCGAGGCGGGCCACGGTCGGGGACCGGAAGACCTCCCGTACCGTGACTGCCTTGCCCAGCCGGCTGCGGATGCGGCTCGCCAGCCGGGCGGCCAGCAGGGAATCGCCGCCCAGGGCGAAGAAGTCGTGGTCGGCGCCGACCTCCCCGACGCCCAGCACCTCGGCGAAGAGCGCGCACAGGGCCTCCTCGCGGGCGTCGCGCGGCGCCCGCCCCCCGGCCGGGGACGGGCCGCCGGGTGCCGGCAGCGCCGCGCGGTCCACCTTGCCGTTGGCCGTGCGCGGGATCTCCGCCAGCGCCACCAGGGTCGAGGGGACCAGGTGCGCGGGCAGTCGGGCGGCGAGCGCCGTCCGCCAGCGCTCGACGTCCGGTCCTTCCCCGGAGCCGTCCCCGTGCGCGGAGTCGGGCACCAGGTAGCCGATGAGCCTGCGGTCGCCCGGTCGTTCCTCGTGCACGGTCACCAGGGCCTGCGCGACTCCGTCGAGTTCGGTGAGGGCCGCCTCCACCTCGCCCGGCTCCACCCGGAAGCCCCGGATCTTCACCTGGTCGTCCACCCGGCCGATGAACCTCAGCACAGTGCGGCTCTCGCCGGGCACCCGGCGCACCAGATCCCCGGTCCGGTACATCCGCTCGCCCGTCCCGGTGTGCGGATCGGCGACGAATCGGGCGGCCGTGAGGCCGGGACGGCGCAGGTAGCCGCGGGCCAGGCCCCTGCCGCTCAGGTAGAGCTCTCCCGTCACCCCGTCGGGCACAGGTTTCAGCGCGGCGTCCAGGACGTAGGCGTCCACGCCCGCCTCGGTGTTCCCGATGTCCGGCACCCGGTCGCCTCCGGCCGCACAGCGCCCGGAGGTGGCCTGAACGGTCGCCTCGGTCGGCCCGTAGACGTTGAACATCCTCCGGCCGGGCGCCCAGCGGGCGATCAGCGAGGGCGGGGGCTGCTCGCCGCCCGTGACCAGGTCGGTCAGGTCGGGGAAGTCGCCGGGGGGCACCGTGGCCAGCACGGCGGCCGGGGCGAGGGCCGTCGTGACGCGCCGGTCGCGCAGGAACGCCGCCAGCTCGTCGCCGGCGAGTCCGTGCGGCGGGAGGACGAGGCAGCTCCCCGACGTCAGCGCCATCGCGAGTTCGGCGACCGCGACGTCGAACCCGAGGGCCGCGAGCTGCGCCACCCTGGAACCGGGGCCCAGCCGGTAGCGGTCGATCTGCTCCGCCGCCAGGGCGGCGATGCCGGTGTGGGTCACCACGACCCCCTTGGGCCGCCCGGTCGAGCCGGAGGTGTGGACGACGTACGCCGGCAGGTCCACCGGCAGGGCCCCGGGCGCCGGCACATCGGCCTCGGCGCACCACACCCCGGCATCGAGGAGGTCGTCGGCCGACACCCGGGCGCAGCCGTCGACGGCAGGCGCCGTCCCGGCCCCGCCGACCAGCAGGGCGGGGCGGGCGTCGCGCAGCAGGAACCCGATGCGTTCCGCCGGGTACTCCGGGTCGATGGGGAGGTAGGCGCCTCCGGCTCGCTGGACTCCGATGATCAGCGCCGCCAGCTCGCTCCCCCGCGGCACCGCGAGGGCGACGATGCTCTCCGGCCCCACGCCCCGCGCGGCCAGCCGCCGGGCCACCCTGTCGGCGTGGGCGTCGAGTTGGGCATATGTCCACGTGGTGCGGTCCGAGGCGACCGCCGGGGCGTCGGGGGTGCGGGCGACCTGCCGGGCGAAGAGTTCGGGCAGGGTCCGGGCGTGGAGGCCCCGTCTCGGGCTCCGCCCGGAGGCCAGCACCCCGGCCTCTTCCTCCGCTCCGAGCAGGCGGGTCCGGCCGATCGGGGCGTCAGGGTCTTCGCCCGTGCGCGTCAGGAACTCCGCCAGCCGTGCGGCCAGCGAAGCCACCGCGTCCGCCGAGTGGAGCGAGGGGTTGGCGGCGACGGTGATCTCCAGCTCCCGGCCGTCCCCGGGGGTGCCGAGCAGGTTGACGACCAGGTCCTCGACCGGTCCGGCCGACAGCTGGTGCACCGGTGCCAGGCAGTCGCCGAAGTCCAGCACCGGGGCGAAGGCCATGATGTTGACGAGGGTCGTGGCCGGCGGGGCGCCGTGCGGGGGGAGTCCGAGCGCACGGCCGATGTCCTCGGTGCGGTGGCGCTGGTGGCGCACCGTGGTGCTGATCTCGGCCGCGGTCCGGTCCAGCAGCGCGGCGAACGGCATGCCCTGCCGCACCCGGAGCCGGAGCGGTACGACGTTGGCCAGCATCCCCGGTGTGCGCACCGCGGCGGGTGTCACCCTGGCGGTGACCGGGAAGCCGATGACGACCTCCTCTCCCGGCGCGAGACGGCTCAGGAAGGCGGCCACCGCGGCCGTGGCGAACACCGGCCAGGGGCGGCCGCTCTTGTCCGCCTTCAAGCGCAGTGCGGTGGTTTCGGCCTCGGACACGCGCACCGTACGGCGCAGCTCGCCGGGCATGGCGGGCGCGGTGGCGTCGGCGAGGCTGGTGGGGCGCGGGAGGTCCGCGAAGCGTGTCCGCCAGTGGTCGGCGTCCGCGCGGTGGCGGGCGGAGCGCCGGTAGGCGTGGTCCTCCTCGACGAGGCGGGTCAACGGCGCGAAGGTGCAGGGGGGCGGTTCCTGGCGGGCGCGCAGCGCGCGGTACACCTCCGCGAGCCGGTCCAGGTAGAGCGCGGCGCCGTACCCGTCCAGGGCGAGGTGGTGGTAACGCAGGTGCAGGACGGCGCGGTGCCCGTCGAGCGGGATCAGCGTGTGCCGACAGGTGTCGCCGGCTGCGAGGTCCCAGGGTTGCGCTCGCTCCCGGTCCATCCAGTCCAGGACTTCTGAGCGGGACCGGTCGTCCCCGCGCAGGTCGGCGCGGAAGAGGCGTGTCTGCGTGCTCGGCGGCCGGGCGAGCACGTGTTGCTCCAGCGCGCCGTCCCCGTCCTCCTCGAAGGCGGTGCGCAATGCCTCGGTGTCGGCGACCGCACGGCGGATCGCCTCGCTCAGCACCTCCTCCGCCACGTGGTCGAGTTCGAGGTAGAGGCCGCAGGTGTAGAGCCTGTCGTCCGAGCGCAGACGCTGTGCCGTCCAGATCCCGGACTGGGCCGAGGTGGCGGCCACACGGTGTGCCTGGGACTCCAACATGCTTCTCCCGCTCTCGGACTGAAAGGGTGTCGGCACGCTCGGACGCGGCGGCGTCCGCTCGCACGAGTGTCTCGGCACGTGCGTGTGCGTGGTGTGGGGACGAGGGCCGGGCGGCCGTCAGCGCACGGTGTGCGCGGCCAGGCGGGAGGTGAGTCCGTCGATCGTCGGCTCCTGCCAGAGCAGTCCCAGGTCGCATTCGACGTCGAGGTGCTCCTCCACCACGCCGCACAGGGCGGTTCCGGTGACGGAGGTCATCCCGTAGTCGGTAAGAGGGACGTCCGTGGCGAGGGACGCCGGGGGGACGCCGAGGCAGTCGGCGCACTGCTCACGCAGCCACTGCCGCAGGGCGCCGGGGTCCGGCGGAGCAGGCGGGGAGGGGGGCGGGGACTGGGACATGCGGGTAGGACCTCTGTCTTCGGTGGGTGCATCGGCCGGTCTTCGAGGGCGTCCCGGTCGGCCTTCGTCCAGAGGGCCGACCGGTGCGCGGGGTTCGCGTTGCTACGATCGGGGAGCGGGCCCGCCGCTGGAAGCGGATCAGGACGGGCACAAGGTCATGTCGGGGGCGGGAAGGCGCCGCGGAGGCCGTCCGCCTCCCGGAACGCCGCCATCAGCCGGCGGGCGCCGGGGTCGGCGTAGACCTGGGCGAGTTCCCCGGTGCGGAAGAGCCGGGCGGTCAGGCGGCGTTGCACCTTGCCGCTGCTGGTGCGCGGAGTACGGCCGCGGCTCACCAGCACCACGCCGGCCGACGCGAGGCCGAACTCACGGGCGAGTGTCGCTCGTAAGGCGGTCACCAGCTCGGGGCCTTGGTCGGCCCGGACGGATGGGCCCACCTCGTGTGTGACCACCACGGCCTCGCCCTCCTCCGTGGGGAGTGAGAAGGCCGCGCCGACCGCCCCGAGTTCGGCGTGGCGGGCGCGCAGTTCGTGCTCGATGTCGTGCGGGTAGATGTTGCGGCCGTGCACGATGAGGAGTTCCTTGATCCGGCCGGTGACGTACAGCTCGCCCTCGTGCAGGGCACCGAGGTCACCGGTGCGCAGCCAGGGCCCGGAGCCGTCCGCGTCCATGACGAACGTCTCGGCGGTCGCCTCCGTTTTCTGCCAGTAGCCCCTGGCCGTGCTCGCGCCCTGCACACGGATCTCGCCCACCCCGTCGCCCGTGACGGGCTTTCCGGTCGCGGGGTCGACCACGCGGATCTCCAGAGCCGGGGGCCGGCCGCACGAGACGACCTCGCGGGACGGGCGCCCCGCAGCCGCCTCGACGAAGCGGTGGTTCTCCAGTTCCGCGACGTCCACCCGCCGGGTGCGCAACTCCCCCGCGGACAGGGACACCAGCAGGGTCGCCTCGGCCAGTCCGTAGCACGGGGTCATCGCGTTCGGGGGCAGCCCCGCCGGGGCGAACTCCTTGGTGAACGCGCGAAGCGTCTCGGCCCGGACGGGCTCGGAGCCGTTGGCCGCCCAGCGCCAGCGCGACAGGTCGAGCCGGTCCATCTCCTCGGGCTTCACCCGCCGCGCGCAGTAGCTGTAGGCGAAGTCGGGCGCCGCGGAGAAGACGAGGCCGAAGCGGTCGATCAGCGTCAGCCACAGGTACGGCCGGCGCAGGAAGGCGCTGCCGCTCATCAGCACGGCGGCGCCGCCGCTGAACAGTGCCGGGCTCAGCAGCCCGAACAGTCCCATGTCGTGGTACATCGGCAGCCAGCCGCCCAGCCGGGCGCCGGCTCCCAGGCCGAAGCCGGAGAGAAAGCTGCGGACGTTGTCGGCGAGCGCTCCGTGCGTGACGACGACCCCCTTGGGGCTGCCGGTGGAGCCGGAGGTGTATTGCAGCACCGCCACGGTGTCGGCCCGGATCTCCGGTTCCCGCCACGCGTCCGGGTCGGCGTCGTCGGGCAGTTCATCGACGGAGAACAGGGGCAGATCGCCCAGGCCGGTTCCGGCCGCCCACTGCCGGACTTCGGCCTCGGTGTCGGAGACGGTGAGGACGGCGCCCGCCTCGGCGTCCCGCGCGATGCCGACGACGCGTGCGGTCTCCAGGGAAGTCCCCGTGGGCAGGGGCGCGGGAACGGCGGCCATCCCCGCGTAGAGGCACCCGGCGTAGGCCGCCGCGAACTCCGCGGACTGCGGGAAGAGCAGCAGCACGCGCGAGCCCGCGCCGAGCCCCACCGCGCGGAGGAGGACGGCGATGCGGCGGGCCTTGTCGTCGAGCCAGGAGTAGCTCCGCAGCGCATCCTCGCCCTCGTGCTCCGGATGCCGGACGAAGCCGACGGCCTTGCGCTCGGGGTCGGCCTGCGCCGTCGCGGAGATCGCAGCCACCAGGTGGGCGCCGGCCAGCGGGTCTGCCGAAGGAGTGCTCACAGCAGCCGCCCTCGTCTCTCGCTGCCTCGGTGGGCACCCGCTCCGCCGGGGCGCGGCCTCCCGCCCACGGCCGGCTCGCACGGCGTCCTCCTGCATCTTCGGGCCGCCGGTCCAGCGGGGGCGCCACTGCGGACGCCTCGGGTCCAAAGAAGCTTTGACGCTGGTTTCCGGCACACCGATCGGACGGCTGTGCGGTGCGGATCTTCCTGGTCGTACACCCTCTGCTTACCTCCCCCGTAAAGCGGCGGATTTTACAGGTCGTGCGCACGCGCTGATCCCGATGGAAAACCATCCAGCCCGAGACATTCATGCAGGTAATCGGGCCGCTCTACACACACCATACAGGCCTGACCCTCTTTCGAGACAGGCTCGACTCTCTTTTGATCGAAGTCCTCGACAAAACGAATGGAAGAGCTATCCTGCCCAGCAAAACCGCCTACCAAATGCGCACGATTCAGCAACGGCGACACCGTAGACAACGGTAACCGCCGCTTTGTCCGCTTTCCAACTCTGCGACCGCCCCCAGGACCGACGCGCCGGGAAACCGTATACACAGCTTCGATCCCGCCACAAGAGCGCATCGGGGAGAGAGGCCCTCTTGACAGGAGCCCCCTTCACCGGCGATATAGCACGACAGTTCGACTGAGCGTCGAGGCATTCAGGCCACTGCGGAGCACGCTCCGCACGGAGCGGGAGAATCCGCCTCCATTCGCCGCCGCAGCTGAGGACCCGCACCCGGCGCATATTCGGCCGCGCGAAACCTTCTGAATTACTTCACCGGAATGAAATATTCAGTTCAACCCAGACCGGCGACAGAAAAGACATGCACTTTTCCATCCCGCCTCGCAGCGTGGTGAAGAGCGTGGATGGGGACTATCAGGAATTAGGTTCGCCTGCGTGGCCTACAGGTTTTTCGCTGGGCTGGTCGACCTACACTCGTCCGGGGGGTGAGGCGGCCACCTAAAAGGACGTCGAACTCGTCAGTGCTCTTCCAACGGTTATTCCAGCATTGGCGGCCGCACCCGGTGGGGTCGAGGGCGAGGGTGTAGAGGTAAAGGCGTTCGAGCGCGGCCGTTTCGTTGGGGAAGTGTCCGCGTGCCTGGGCGCCGCGCGCCGGCAGCGGGCGTTGAGGAACTCGATCGCGTTGGTGGTGAAGGACGACCTGCCGGATCGCGTCGGGCCGGCCGAGGAAGGGCACGAACTCACTCCAGGCCCGCTCCCAGGTCCCGGCGATCCGCGAGCACCCGCCCATGGAACCCGCGCACCCGCGCTGTCGGCCTCATACTCGATTTCCGGTCCGCTCCCCTGTCGCTCCGAGCGACCGGGAAGCCGCCCGCCCAGAGGCGGGCGGCCCCGGCGAGGCGAAACCCACAGAGCCGATCAGTCACCCGGCAGCAGAACCACGCCGTCTCCGTCGGCGTGCAGAATGTCGCCGGGGGCGAAGGTGACACCGCCGAACGACACGGGTACGTCCACCTGGCCCGCGCCCTCCTTGGCACTTTTACGCGGTGTCGTTCCCAGCGCCTGCACTCCGACCTGGACGCCGGAGAGCAGAGCGGTGTCCCGGACGGCCCCGTGCACGACGAGCCCCGCCCAGCCGTTGTCGCGGGCCCGGGCGGCCATCAGGTCCCCCACCAGTGTGGTCAGCAGGGCGGCTCCGCCGTCGACGACCACTACGCAGCCATCGCCCTGGGTGCGAAGCAACTCGTGCAGGAGTGCGTTGTCGTCGCGGCAGGACACGGTCCGTACGGGACCGGCGAAGGAGCGGGCTGCCCCGTACGAGGTGAACTGCACCTCGCACACGCGGAGTCGGTCGCCGAACCGGTCGGCGAGGTCGGCGGTGGGCACGGGAGTCGTATGCATCGAGAACCCTAGTTCGTCGCACTGCGCGTCATTGTATTATTGCAACTCTAGACACAATTATTGCTCGGCGTGAACCCTACGATGCCGACCAGAAGGGTCAGCGCACCCGAGCTTCTAGGATGAAGCGGTCCGCGTACCCACCCGAAGAGCGCAGAGGCTGATGTCACGGCCGAATCTGACCACCACCCTCGCCACCCGACTGGTCGACCTGCTGCGCCGCAGCGGATTCGAAGAGGGCGCCCATGTCACCGAGCAGTGGGTGGCGGACGAGCTGGACGTCTCACGCACGCCGGTCCGCAAGGCCATGATCTTCCTCGCCGAGGTCGGCATCCTCACCCGGGAGCCCAACCGCGGCTTCTTCCTCGCCCGCAGTGCGGCCGCCCTTTCCCGGACCGACCTGGACAAGGGCGCGGACGTGGAGCAGGACGCGTACTTCCGGATCGCCGACGACTACGTCGGGGGCCGGTTCTCCGGCCCGTTCACCGCGGCGGACGTCAGCCGCGCCTACCAGCTGGCACCGCGTCAGGCCGAGCGAGTGCTGGCCCGGATGGAGAGCGAGGACCTGGTGCGCCGCCGGACGGGCGGGCGCGGCTGGGAGTTCCAGCACGCGTTCTCCACCGTCGAGGCACACGCCCAGAGCTATCGCTTCCGCATGATCATCGAGCCCAACGCACTGCTTGAGCCCGACTTTGCAGTGGACGCGGGACTGTTCGCCCAGCACCGCGCACAGCAGGAGGCGCTGCTGCGCGGTGACATCCTGCTGTTGCCGCGAGCCGAGCTGTTCCAGGTCAACGCCTCATTTCACGAAATGCTGGTGGGCTGCTCGGGCAACCAGTTCCTCCTGGACGCCGTACGCAGGCAGAATCGGCTTCGCCGCCTCATCGAGTACCGCCTCCAGCTCGACCGCTCCCGCCTGGCCGGCCAGGCCCGCGAGCATCTGCGCCTGCTGGACCTGGTGGAGGGCGGCAGCGTCGAGGAGGCTTCGGTGTTCCTGCGTAACCACCTCGACAAGGTGCGCGTCATCAAGACCGGCAGCTGACTCCCGCTCCTCCTGCACCTGCGCAGCCTGAAGGCCGGCCGCCGGTGGTCCGGCGGCGTGACAGGGGCGCCCCCGACAGACGCGCCGCGAGCCCCGGGACACACCTGCGCCGTGCGCGACCTGCTGCCGTTCGGCACCGTGCGCAGATTTCCTCGGCACAACTGTTGTATCAACCAGCACCTTGAGACAATATGGGGCCGCCGACGAGGTCCTCGCCCTGACCGCGGCGTGGACGAATCCCCGGAACGACAGCAGGGATCATGAGCACAGACCACATTGACGTCCTGACCGTGGACGGCCACTCGTACCGCTACCGTCCGCTGGAACGGCTCTTGCCGCCCGCGCGGCTCGCCGCCCTTCCGTACGCGGTGCGGGTCCTGCTGGAGAACGTGGCCCGGCGTTCCCCTGCCGCGCTCGAGGACATGCTCACCCGCGTCCGGACGGGCGACGGCGACTGCGAGGTGCCCGTACACCCGAACCGGATCATGCTGCACGACACCACGTGCCTGCCGGCTCTGGCCGACTTCGCGGCCCTGCGGGACAGCGTCGCCGAACTCGGGGGTGACCCCGAGCTGTTGCAGCCCTCCGTGCCGGTGGACCTGACCGTCGACCACTCGGTCATCGTCGAGGCGTACGGGAGCCCGGACGCCGTCGAGCGCAATCTGCTGATCGACTTCCGCCGCAACGCGGAGCGCTACGCGTTCGTGAAATGGGCTGAGCGCAGCGTGCGGGGCTTCCGGGTCGTTCCTCCTGGGACCGGCATCATCCATCAGGTCAACATGGAGGCACTGGCCCGCGTCGTGTGGCGCGCGGACACGACCGACGGCGGGCTGCCCTGGCTGCACCCTGACGTACTCGTCGCGACCGACAGCCATACGCCGATGATCAACGCGCTGGGCGTCGTCGGCTGGGGCGTCGGCGGACTGGAGGGACAGGCCGCCATGCTGGGCGAGCCGGTCACCATCCCGTACCCGTCCGTGGTGGGTGTGCGCCTGACCGGCCGCCTGCGCCCCGGCGTCGGCGCCGCGGACCTCGCTCTCACCCTCACCGAGCTGCTCCGCGCCAAGGGTGTGGTGGACCGGTTCGTGGAGTTCTGCGGCCCGGGCTCCCTCACGCTCGGCTGGGCGGAGCGTGCCGCGGTCTCCAACATGGCGCCCGAATACGGCGCGACCTGTGTCTACTTCCCGTACGACGACGAGACCGCCGCCTATCTGCGGCTGACCGGCCGGGAGGAGGAACACGTCCGGCTCGTCGACACGTACCTCACCGCCCAGGGACTCAAGCGGACCGGTGACAGCGCCGAACCGCAGTACGACGACCTGATCCTTCTCGATCTGACCACGGTGGAGCCGAGCCTGGCCGGGCCGGACCTGCCCCACCAGCGCCTGCCACTCTCCCGCGTCCCGGACTCCTTCAGGCCGACCGCGGACCTGACGCCGGACGCGCCCAACGCCTTCGGAGAGCCGCTCCCCGCCGGCCCTGTCGCCATCGCCGCGATCACCAGTTGCACCCACACCGCCAATCCGTCGCTGATCATTCAGGCCGCGCTGCTCGCCGAGCGGGCGCTGAAGGCGGGGCTGGCCTCCAAGCCATGGGTGAAGACGTCCCTGTCCCCCGGTTCCCGGGTCGTCGAGGACTACCTGCGCGATTCCGGTCTCCTGTCCGCGCTGGAAGGGACCGGATTCCATATCGTCGGCTTCGGCTGCATGACATGCATCGGCAACTCCGGTCCGCTGCACGACGAATTGGAGCGACTCGCCGCCGACGGCGCGACCGACCCGGTGGCCGTCCTCTCCGGCAACCGCAACTTCGCCGGCCGGGTCAACCCGCGTATCGCCCAGTCCTACCTCGCCTCGCCGCCGCTGGTCGTCGCCTACGCGCTGGCCGGTTCGATCCTGCACGACTTCGACCGCGACCCCCTCGGCACCGATGCCGACGGCTCCCCCGTCTTCCTCAAGGACCTGTGGCCCACCGACGACGAGGTCGCCGCACGCGTGTCCGCATCGGTACGGCCCGAGATGTTCCGGGCCAACGCCGAACGGCTCCGCGAAGGCACCCCCGCCTGGCGCGCCGTGGAGGCTCCCGGCGGCATCCGCTTCCCCTGGGAGGCGGAGTCGACGTACATCCGACGTCCCCCGCACCTGACGAATCTGTCAGCCGCGGCACCGGAGCGGTTGCACATCGACCGGGCCAAGGTGCTGATGCTGCTCGGCGACGACATCACGACCGACCACATCTCACCGGCCGGCGCCATCCCCTCGCGGAGCGCCGCCGGGCAGTGGCTCGCCGAGCGGGGGGTCGCCCCGCGTGATCTCAACCAGTACTCCACGCGCCGCAGCAACCACGAGGTCATGCTGCGCGGGGCGTTCAGCAACGCCGCCGTCACCAACCTGCTGCTCGACGAGCCGGACAGCTACCGGGGCGGCCACGCCCACACGGCCGACCGCACTGCCGTACTGCCTGTGCACGAGGCCGCTCCGACCTACCGTTCGGCAGGCGACGACCTGGTGGTCGTCGCGGGCCGTAACTACGGTGCCGGGTCCAGCCGGGACTGGGCGGCCAAGGCGCAGGCCCTGCTCGGCGTGCGGGCCGTCATCGCCGAGTCCTACGAGCGCATCCACCGCAGCAACCTCATCGGAATGGGCGTACTGCCCCTCGAGTTCGAGCAGGGCGACGACGCGTCGGCCTACGCCTTCACCGGCGAGGAGGTACTCGGCTTCGAAGGACTCGACGACCTGCGGGTCGGTACCAACCCCATCGCCCTGCACATCGAGCGCCCCGACCGCCCGCGCATGACGGCCTGCCTCCGGTTGCGCCTCAACTCACAGCAGGAACTGGCCTATCTCCGGCACGGAGGAATCCTGCCGTACGTGGCCCGCCGTGCCGTCACAGCGTCGTAAGGCCAAGACACACACGTACCGGAGCGCGCCCCGATCGCTCTACCTGTCAGGCCCGGATATATGCCCTGGCCGGACCCCACCGCGATGCCACCATCACCCTGCCCACAGAACCGCCACCCCCCGCGCTCAGACCGGCGCCCACCGGCCCGCCGGTCTCTCGAAGCAGCTGACAGCGCCGTTGGTGCCCCCTACGAGAAGAGCCTCCATGTGTGCCACCCGATCCGGGCCCGCAGCCGCCCCGGCCCCCGAGATCCGGCCGTCCCGCCGCCGCATCCTCCACACCGCCGCAGCCGTCGGCGCCCTCGCCGCCACCGGCAGCACCCTCTCCGGGTGCACGGCGGACGAGGCGGAGGCCGCCGCCCCCCAAGCCCCTTCCTACTACCCCGCCGCCTACGACAAGATCGTCGACGCGTCGCGTCAGGAGCAGAAGCTCCTGATCTACTCCAACACCTCACAGACCAACTGGCAGCCGGCCTTCGACGCGTTCGCCCGGCGCTACCCGTGGCTCTCCGACATCCGCGCCACGAACCTCGGTGGCTCAGCGGTCTACGAGCGCTACTACAGCGAGGCCGCCGCCGGCACATCCCCCGCCGACCTGCTGGTGAACAACGGCGGCCCCCTCTGGGGCGACTACGCGACCCGCGGCCTCGCCGCCGACTACCGCTCCCCCGAGCAGGAACACCTGCCGGACTGGGCCGAACTGCTGCCGGGCGTATGGGCCATGTCGACCGACCCGGTCGTCGTCCTGTACAACCGCAAGACGCTCGCCGCGTCCCAGTACCCCGAGGGACTCCGCTCACTGGCCACCATCGTCGAGGCCAAGCCGTCCCGCTTCCGGGGCAAGATCGGCGTGTACGACCCGACCAACGCCTACGGCTACTCCAGCAACCAGGGCTACACCTCCCAGGTCCCCGACGGCTGGGACACCTTCCGGCGCGTCCTGCCGTTCACGCAGGCGGACCACTCGACGGGTTCACTCGTGGAGAAGGTCGTCTCCGGCGAGTACGACTTCTCCATCAACCTCAGCGGCGGCGTGGCCATCCCCGCGGCCGAGAACAGCGCCGGCCTCCTCGGCTGGAGCTACTGCACGGAGGGCACGCTCCTCATCCCTCGCGGGGTGTCCATCGTGAAGACCGCCCCGCACCCCAACGCCGCCCGCCTCTTCCTCGACTTCGTCCTCTCCGCCGAAGGCCAGGCCGCGGTCGCCGCCGGAGGCCTGGTCCCGTACCGGCCGGACGTGCGCCAGGACGACATGGACAGCCTGCAGGACATCGAACGCCGGCTCGGAGCCGACCGTGTCCACCGCTACCGCTACGTCCAGGTCCCGGAGCACACGCAGGAGAAGTACGTCGCGCGCTGGGAGAAGGCCAAGGGCTGACCTCCGTCCCGCCTTCACCACAGCCCCCGCAACTCCAGTCTCGCACCCGCCTGTTCGTACGGAGTCGTCATGGCCATCCAGACACCCCCGGCACCCGCCCCTGACCGCCGCGCCACCGGCGGCGGCACCCCGGGCCCGCCGCAGTACCGCCGTCTGTTC
Source organism: Streptomyces sp. NPDC005794 (assembly GCF_042871445.1). Classification (NCBI taxonomy): domain Bacteria; kingdom Bacillati; phylum Actinomycetota; class Actinomycetes; order Kitasatosporales; family Streptomycetaceae; genus Streptomyces; species Streptomyces sp. NPDC005794. The sequence continues at coordinate 6,082 of NZ_JBIAIN010000025.1, read as the reverse complement.
GGCGCCGGACGCGAAGTCACCATCCACTGGCTGACCCTTCTCGTCACCGCCGCGCTCGTCCTCGCACCCGTCGTACCGATCCTCTACCAGTCCATACGCAACGAGCCGCTGTACGCGGCGGGCGGCTCCCTCACGCTGTCGAACTACACCCGCCTCTTCACCGAGGCGGGCTTCGGCTCGATCATTCTCGACACCCTTTTCTTCGCCGCCCTCACGACGCTCTTCGCGCTCGCCATCGCCGTGCCCATGGCGGTGCTCCTGGAGCGCACCCGCTTCCCCGCCGCCCGAGTGGTGGGACAGCTGCTGCGCTGGCCGATCTACATCTCGCCGCTGGTCCTCGCCTTCGGCTGGATCGTGGTCTACGGACCCGCCGGATTCCTGACCACCGCTGTCCGTGAGGGCCTGGGCTGGGTGCCGTGGAACCTGTACTCGCTGCCCGGCATGGCGTTCGTGGAGGCAGTCGCCCAGGTACCGATCGCCTACCTCTTCTGCGCCAACGCCCTGGCGGCCTCCGACACGTCGCTGGAGAACGCGGCCCGCACGGTCGGCGCCGGGCCCTTCCGGATCCTGCGCTCCGTCGTCGTGCCGCTGCTGCGCCCGCCGATGCTCTACGCGGGACTGCTGATCTTCGGCACGGGGGTGGAGACCCTCTCCATCCCGCTGATCCTCGGTGAACCCGCCGGGATCACACTCTTCTCCAACTTCCTGTACGAGCAGGGCATCGACTCCATCAACCCGGACTACGGCCTGCTGGGCGCGGCATCCACCTTCGTGCTGCTCACCACCATCGGCCTGGTGGTCCTGCAGACGCGGTTGCTCCGCCACGCCCAGCGGTTCGTCTCCGTACGAGGTAAGGCCAACCGGTCCAACCTCCTGGACATCGGCGGCTGGAAGTGGCTCGGCTTCGCCTTCGTCGGCCTCTACGTCGTCTTCGGCGCGCTGCTGCCGATGATCGCCCTCGTCCTACGGGCGTTCACCTCGCTGCTGACACCGCTGGTGAACCCGTTCGACCTGCTCACCCTGGACAACTTCCGGCTGATCTTCGACTACGAGCCCTACACCGAGTCGATCACCAACAGCATCACCGTGGCATTCAACGGCGCGGTCGCCGTCACGCTGCTCGGTACGGTCGTGGTCCTGGTGTCACGCCGTTCCGACTTCCGCTTCGCACGGGTCCTGGAGACGACCGCGCAGTCGCCGCACGCGGTGCCGGGGCTGATCGTCGGTATCGGATTCTTCTGGGCGTTCGCCTGGATACCGGGCGGGGACGCGCTGAGTGGCACGCTGCTCGCGCTGATCATCGCGTTCGGCGTGCGCGCCCTGCCCTCGGCGTACGGAGCGATCTCCCCGGCCACGATGCAGCTCGGCGCCGAACTGGACAACGCCGCCCGCGTGGCCGGAGCGGACTGGTGGCGCACCGTGTCCCGGATCCTCATCCGCCTCCTGCTGCCCGCGATGCTCGCCTCGTTCCTGCTCATCTGGACCCAGATGATCCGCGAGTACGCGCCGGCCATGTTCCTGGCCGGCGCCGAATCGCAGGTCATCGGCACCACCGCCATCGACCTGTGGACCCAGGGCGAGACCGGCTCCGTCGCCGCGCTCGCCACCCTGCAGATCGCCGTCACCGCCCTCGTCGCCGGCCTGGCCGGATTCCTGATGCGGGACAAGAAGGACAAGAAGGAGAAGGCTCATGCCTGAGCTGGCCGTCGAGAACATCAAGAAGTCCTTCAACGGCACCACCGTTCTCGAAGGCATCGACTTCACCGTCGCCGACGGCGAGTTCTTCACACTGCTCGGCCCCTCCGGCTGCGGCAAGTCCACGACACTGTCATGCGTCGCCGGCCTCGATCACCCCGACTCCGGCACCATCCGAGTCGGCGACAGGGTCTTCTTCGACGGGAACCCGCGCACCACCGTGCCTCCCGAGGGCCGCAACCTGGGGCTGGTCTTCCAGTCGTACGCCCTGTGGCCGCACATGACCATCGCCGACAACCTCGCGATGCCGCTCAAGCTCCGCAGGACCTCCAAGCCCGAACAGCAACGCCTGATCGACGACGCCCTCGGCAAGGTCGACATGCTGCACCTGCGCGACCGCTACCCCCACCAGCTCTCCGGAGGACAGCAGCAGCGCGTCGCCCTGGCCCGAGGCATCGTCTACTCCCCCGGTGTGCTGCTCCTGGACGAGCCCCTGTCCAACCTCGACGCCAGGATGCGGGACCAGGCCCGCCTGTGGCTCAAGGACCTCCAGCGCGAGGTCGGCATCACGACGGTCTACGTCACCCACGACCAGGTGGAAGCGATGTCGCTGTCCGACCGGATCGCCGTGTTCATGCACGGACGGCTCCAGCAGGTCGGCACCCCGAGCGAGATCTACGAGACCCCGGCCACCCCGGAGGTCGCGGGTTTCATCGGCCGGTGCAATCTCCTTGAGGGTGTCATCGACGATGACACAGCTGCGGGCCACGGGACCGTGCGCGTGCAACTCGGCTCGACGGGGCAGAATTTGGCTGTCACCACCCACAACAAGGCGGCCGCCCCTGGAACGGCGGTTACCGTCGGCCTGCGCTCCGAACGCATCACCCTCACCAGCCACGCGGACGTCAGGCCCGAGGACACCACGGTCAACGTCCTGAAGGCCACGATCGAACAGTGCTCGTACACCGGAGCCCGCTTCGAGTACCAACTCGCAATCGGCGACCTACGGATCCACGCCGAGAGCGCCGAGCGCCACACCGGCCACGAGATCAACCTGCTGATCCGCCCCCAGGACTGCCTGCTGTACCCCGGAGTGGCCTGACGCATCGACGGGCGGGCGCACCCACACCGGGCACGCCCGCTCGGTCACTCCCCAGGTCATGTCTGTGACGACAGCTCGGATGCGGCCCGGCGTGCTGGTGCACGGCTGGAGCCGGCGATCTCTGATGCCACCGCGCTTCGGGGCCCGCACCGCGACTGCGGTCGGACCGCTTCGATCACGCTATCGGGCATGATCCGCGCCGGATCGCTACCGTCCTGGCGGTGATGCTCGCCGATGGGGCAAGGCCATCGCGGATCTGGCCGCACTGCAACATGAGGCAGGAGTGTTCGGCCCCGTCCCCTTGAAACCCGAAGGCCTCTGATCCGGTCCTCCGGCATCCGCCTTCTGCCCGGATGCCGGTCCACGCCTATGGCACCGAACAGTCGGACTCGGCTGCCTGGCGGGCAGCACGGTCACCCGGAGGCGACTGGGAAGTCGCAGAACGCCAGCAGCTGGTCCTGGTCGTCGGTGAACTTCTTGACGACCTTGGAGAACTTCGCGCCGTAGAACGTGGCGAACCTCTTGATCGCCTGTGCCGCATGGTCGCGGTCTTCGGCGTTGTAGATGTCCTGGACGGCCTTCTTCGCGCCGGGCTGCGCGGACTTCGGCATGGCATCCAGGCCTTCCAGAAGCCCAGGGCGCCGTCGCCGACCGCGAGGACCGGGGCGCGCATGCCGCGGCGGGCGCAGTCGCCCATCAGGTCGGCCCATGACTCGGCGGACTCGCGGTAGCCGTCCTTGAGGGCGACCAGTTCCTTGGAGCGGTCGGCGCGCACGCCGATGAGCACCAGGACGCAGGCTTTGGCCTCCTCCAGGCGGACGTTGAGGTGGATGCCGTCGGCCCACACGTACGCGTAGTCGACCTCGGACAGATCGCGGTCCATGAAGACTGACCATGTAGGACACGGTCTTACTGCACCAGTTCGATGGGGGGGATGGTCCGGGGATACCGGGGCAGGCCGATGCCTCGGGGAACGGCTGGCGACCTGTCTCACGCCCGGGTTGGCTGAGGGGTGTAACGCAGGTAGGGCTTCACGGAACGGTAGCCGGGGAAGCGTTCGGCGGCATCGGCGTCGCTGACTGCCGGCGTGATGATGACGTCCTCTCCGTTCTGCCAGTCCGCAGGTGTGGCGACCTGGTGCTCGGCTGTCAGGCGCAGCGAGTCGATTACGCGGAGGATCTCCGCGAAGTTGCGTCCAGTGCTGGCCGGGTACGTGAGAGTGAGTTTGATTCGCTTGTCGGCCCCGATCACGAACACCGAGCGGACCGTCGCCGTGTCGGAGGCGAGGGGATGGATCATCCCGTACAGCTCGGAGACCTTCCGGTCCTCGTCCGCGATCATGGGGAAGTTGACGGCATGCCCCTGCGTTTCGGCGATGTCGTCGGCCCATGCCTGATGGTCCTCCGCGCCGTCGACCGATACAGCCGCCACCTTTGTGTCGCGCCGGGCGAACTCGTCGCTGAGGGAAGCGACGGTGCCGAGTTCGGTCGTGCACACCGGAGTGAAGTCTGCGGGATGAGAGAAGAGAACACCCCAACTGTCTCCCAGCCACTCATAGAAGTTGATCTCCCCGTCGGCCGTCGCGGCCGTGAAGTCGGGAGCTATGTCGCCAAGCTGCAGTGTCACTGATATCCCTCTCCAGGAACGAAACCCCTACTGATATAACCGTACGCGGTACAGCTATATCGGGCAAGGGTGTGCCTCAGGTTCGTCATCCTGAGAATCCGCGCCACCAACGACGCGGCTTCACCGGGCCGATCGCGCCCTCGGCCTGTCTTGTTCCGGCGTAGGGAGCGCGAGCCTGCCGTCTCTTCAACTCGGCGCACGGGAACCAGGAGTCAGCTGCGCCGCTCCCACCCACCTGAGCAGCGATGACCCCGCTCCGGGGCCAAGGGGCGGGGCCTCGAGTGCGCGCGCATCGTCAAAGGGCCGCCCTGCGGCCGCTGTACGGGCGGTTCCCATGAAGACGGCCGTTCACGGCAGGGAGCGCCGGTTACGGAGTCGATGAGGCGACTCTGCGGTTGTGCAGCCTCAAGCGCAGAGTCGCCAGATCGATGAGCGGCGTGGGGATTCCCAGACGGGTCTCAGTGGAGGACAACGAGGCGAGTACGTTCTCGACTTCAGTCGGGCGATTGCCGATCATGTCCCGGTACAGGGACGGCGCGAAGGGGGAACCCGCCATTGTCACCGTTGAACGTAGCGCGTCGCATTCGGCGGCGGACAGTGGATGGCCGGCCGCCGCCGAGATCGCTGAGGTTTCCATCAGAACGGATGTAGCGAATGTGCTGCCACCCGGCACCGAGGCCACGTCGCCGATCGTTCCCGTCGCAGTGCAGCAGATGGCAGCGACCGTGCTGATGAACACCCACTTGTGCCACATAGCCGTGCGTATACGGCTGGAAAGGCTGAATTCGTATCCGTCGACGTCCAATGTGTCAGCTGTCCGGCGTGCGCGGTCGGAGAGTTCCCCCGTGAGCTCTCCAATCTCCATGCTGGCAGCCGAGCCTGAGACTTCTACCGTCCCGTCTGCGGCCAACTGTGCGACCACCTTGACGACTCCGCCGAGAAGATGCCCGGGAAAACGCTTCTCGATCACCTCAATGTGGTCAATACCGTTAAGGAAAGGCACAATCACGCTTCCCTCACCGATGGCCGGAGCCAGGTCCTCGAGCGCGGCATGCAGAGCATCCGCCTTGACCGATAGCAGAACAACGCCGTAAGCAGCGTCGACCGCTTCCGGTGAAACCAATTTCGGTGTCACTACCGTGGTGCCGTGAGGTGCGGACAGGCGCAGGCCCTTAGACGCCATTTCACTTGGTGTGATCTTGCGGCAGTCTGGGGTGATGACTGCTGCGCTTGTCGAGCGGATGGCACCTGAAGATCTGTGGACTCTTTTCCAGCGGGTGGTGCCGCCGGCGCCGGTCCGTCCGCAGGGTGGAGGGCATCGGCGACGAGGGGACCGCGAGGTGCTGGCCGCCATCGTCTTCGTGGCCACCTCGGGCTGCACCTGGAACCAACTGCCACCAGGATTTGGCCTGTCGGGTGTCACCGTCTTCCGGCGGTTCACCGAGTGGACCGAGGCCCGGGTGTGGGCCAAGCTCCACCGCCTGGTTCTGGACGAACTCGGCGCCCGGGGCGAGCTGGACTGGTCGCGGTGCGCGATCGACTCGGTAAGCGTCCGGGCCCTCAGGGGGGGCAGCTGACGGGACCGAATCCGACCGACCGCGGCAAAAAGGGATCGAAAATCCACCTCATCGTCGACCGCCAGGGCCTGCCCCTGTCGAT